>DASUPA010000488.1:0-10709 GCA_036276335.1 Candidatus Methylomirabilota bacterium
GACGCCATCGCGGCCGCCCTCGCGACCGGCGACCTCGGCCGCCGGGCGTTCGTCGCCTACGAGCGGCGGGTGCGGCGCGGACTCGATCCGCTGTTCAAGTTCATCCACAAGTACTACGAGCCGTCGTTCTTCCACCTGTTCATGCATCCCCGCGACACCCTCGGCATGTACGTCGCCGTTCTCAACGTGCTGTCCGGCGGCAACTGGATCCGGATGCCGTGGCGGGTCCGCGCGTCGCTGCGCCTGCTCTTCGGCATCGCGCGGATCACCGGCTGGGCACGGCGTCGACAAGGTCTGCCCGTCGAATCGCGCCTCGAGTGGTAACGCCGCCCCGCCCGGGCTCGCGATGAGGGCCGCCGTCCGCGCCCTGCGCGCCTACGCGTTCACGGTGGCGGGCATCGCCATCGGCGTGGCCGGCATCGTGGCGCTGGGCGCGATGGGTGAGCGGATCGTCGCCTTCATCGAGGGCGGCGACCGGTTCGTCCTCGGGCAGATCTCCGTCGCGGGCGGCGGGATGGGCATGGGCGCCGGGTTCACCGCGGGCGGGCTGCTGCCCGCCGCGAGCGTCGAGGCGATCCGCAAGGTCGACGGCGTCGCCGGCGTGCAGCCGCAGATCATGCTGCCGCTGAACCCCAGCACGTCGCAGTTCCTGACGCTCACGCAGGAGATCGTGCTCGGCGTGGACCTGTCGCTGCCGATGCCCAACCGCCACTACGCCACGCTGCCCGTGCGCGCCGGGCGCTTCCTGCGCGAGGGGGACCGGCGCCGGGCGGTGGTGGGCGCGTCGTTCGCGGCCTCGCGCGGGCTCGGCGTCGGCTCCGCGCTGGTGCTGGAGGGCGAGCGCTACGAAATCGTGGGGGTGCTCGAGCGGATGATGACGGCGCCCGACCGGTTCGTGATCGTGCCGATCGCCGACGCGCGCGAGCAGTGGGTGGCCAAGGACCGCCTGCTACGCACGCTGCTGGCGTCCGGCGCCGCCGCCCTGCGCGCCGAGGACCTCAACACCGGCGCCGCCGTCGGCTGGCGCGACGGCGAGGATCCCGACGCGGTCGCGCATCGCATCCGCGAGCAGGTGCCGGGCGTGAACGTCCAGATCCCGAGCGAGCTCTCGGAGCTGCTGCGCTCCTCGACGGCGTTCTTCTCGGCGCTGCTGGTCGGCATCGGCACGCTCGCGTTCGTCATCGGCGGTCTCTCGCTCGCCAACACCGTCGCCGCCGCCGTGTTCGAGCGGATCCGCGACTTCGGCGTGAAGCGCGCGCTCGGGGCGACCGACTGGCAGGTGGGCCGGGAAGTGCTGGGCGAGGCACTCGCGGTCACGCTCTCCGGCGGCCTGCTGGGGGTGGTGCTGGCGATCGCCCTCGGCGTCTCGATCGATCGGTGGGTGCAGCAGCGGGGCCAGGAGCTCTTCCTCTTCTCCCCGCGGCTCCTTGGCGGCGCGCTGGTCTTCTCGCTGGCCCTCGGGGCGGCGGCGGCCGCCTACGCCGCGCTGCGCATCGTGCGGCTGTCCCCGGCGGAAGCGATCCGGAGGGGCAGTGCCGCCTGAGCCGGCGCTGCGAGCGCAGGGGATCGTGAAGCGCTTCCGGGCGCCGGCGGGCGTGCCGATCGACGTGCTCGCCGGCGTGGACCTGGAGGTTCGGCCGGGCGAGCTGGTGGTCGTCGAGGGGCCGTCCGGCTCCGGCAAGAGCACGCTGCTCAACGTGCTGGGCCTGCTCGAGGAGCCGGATGCCGGTGAGGTCTGGTTCGGGGGTCGCGCCGTGAGCCGGCTGTCGCGCTCGGCCCGGAGCCGCGAGCGGGGCCGGTGGCTGGGCTTCGTCTTCCAGGCGTTCCTGCTGCTGCCGTCGCTCACCGCCCTCGACAACGTGCTGCTGGCCGCCCGCTACGTGGGGCGCCCGGACGGCGACGTCCGCCGCCGCGCCGAGATGCTGCTGGAGCGGCTCGGCGTCGGGCACCGCCGCGACCACTACCCCGCGCAGCTGTCGGGCGGCGAGCAGCAGCGCGTGGCGTTCTGCCGCGCGATTCTCAACGATCCGCCGCTGCTGCTCGCGGACGAGCCGACCGGGAACCTGGACGACGACAACGGCGCCGTGATCCTCGCCGGGCTGCGCGATCGGGCGCAGGCGGGCGGTGCCGTCGTCGTCGTCAGTCACCGGCCGGACGCCGCGCGTGGCGCGACCGCCGTGCTCACTCTCGCCGGAGGGCGGCTCGCCCTCCGCGAACCATCCTGCAAGGAGGCGACCCGATGAAGCGACTCATGACCGTTCTCGCTGTGACGCTCGCGCTGGCGGCGCCGGCGGCGGCCGACGAGCCCGTCGCGCAGACGTTCAACGCCCCCGTCGATCGCGTCTGGGCCGTCGTCGAGGGCGTGCTGAAGCAGCTCGGCTGGGACATCGACCGCCAGGACCGGACGGTCGGGATGCTGAGGACCGAGTCGCGCACGCTCGAGGGCGAGGACTACGGCGTGTACGCCAAGGGCCTGCGCCACCGGCTGACGGTGCACGTGAAGGCCGCGGCCGCGAACCGGACGACGGTCACGATCGACCGCGAGACGTTTCGCCGCGAGCGGATCCTCTGGATCGACAAGGACGAGCCGGCGAACGCGGGCGGCGGCACCGAGGTGCAGCGCTCGGTGCTGGCGTCGATCGCGAAGGCGCTCTGATGGCGCGCACGCTCGGGCTCGTGGTCTTCGCCAGCGTGCTCGGCGCCCTCGGCCACGTCGTCCTCGCCAAGGGCATGAAGCTGGTGGGCGCGGCGGCGACGGGCTCCGCGCTCCAGCGCACGCTGAGCAACCCGTGGGTCCTGCTCGGCGTCGCGCTGCAGGCGGCGTTCTTCTTCATGTACATGGCGCTGCTGTCGCGCGAGGACGTCAGCAAGATCCTGCCGCTCACGACGATCAGCTACGTCGTCGTCGGCCTGCTCGCCCAGTTCATGCTGGCCGAGGCCGTCACCCCGCTGCGGTGGACCGGCATCGGCCTGATCGTGCTCGGCGTGCTGCTGGTCGGCCGCACCTGAGCCGCCGGCGCGCCGCGCTGCTGTCGGTCGCGCCGAGCCTGCTCCTCGCCGCGCCGTTCCTGCTCGTGGGCCTGGCCGCCGTCCCGTTCGACGACCCGGGCGAGGGGATGCACGCGGAAATCGCGCGCGAGCTCATGGCCTCGGGCGATCCGCTGCGGCTGACGCTCAACGGCGTGCGCTACGTCGACAAGCCGCCGCTGCTCTACGTGCTGCTGGCGGCCGCGTTCGCCGGCGCGGGCCCCGGCGAGGGCGCGGCACGGCTCGTCCCCGCGCTCGCGGCCCTGGCGGCCGTGGCCGCGACGGCGGGGCTCGGCGCGCGCCTGCTCGGCGCGCGCGGCGGGTTCGTCGCCGGCGCCGCGCTCGCGACGTCGTGCGGGTTCTTCGTGTACGGGCGCTACGTCCGTCCCGAGACGCTGTTCGTGGCGGCGCTGGCGGCCGGCTTCGCCCTGGTGCTCACCGGTCTCCTCGACGAGCGCCGCGGGCTGGTCGTGCTCGGCCTCGCGGCGTTCGGCGTAGCCGGGCTCGCGAAGGACCCGCTCGGCGCGCTCCTGCCTCCGCTCGCGGTCGCGATCGCGCTGGCGGCGTGCGGCTTCGCACGGCCGCTCGGGCGCTGGCTGCCCGCCGCGGGCGTGGTTGCCCTGCTCGTGCTCGGCCTCGGCTGGTACGTCGCCGTGGCCCTCGCGACGCCGGGCTTCGCCTGGTACACGGTCGTCGACAACCATCTCCTGAACGTCGCCCGCGCCCGGCAGTTCCCCGACGAGGACGTGCCGCTGTCGGCGCTGGAGTTCCTGGTCGTCGGTGGCGCCGGCGCCCTGCCGTGGCTGGCGCCGGCGGCCCTCGTCGTGTGGCGGCTCGGGCGCCGGCGCGCGTGGCGCGACCCGGCGGAGGCACCGTGGACGGCGCTCGCGGTCTGGGCCGTCGGCGTGCTCGGCCTCACGACACTGTCCGGATTTCGCCTGCCGCACTACGGGCTGCCGGCCTATCCTGCGATCGCGCTGCTGGCCGCCCGCGGCTGGAGCGAGCTTCCCCCGCGCCCGCTGGCCGCCGCGCACGCGGCGCTGTTCGGACTCCTCGGCGCCGCGTGCGGGCTCGGCTGGCTGAGCGGCGCGCCGGCGCTGGCCGCGGTGCTCGACGCGACCGACGTGGCCACGCGAAAGGCCGCCAGCACCGGCGGCGGCGTGCTGGACGCGGCCGCGTTCGTGCCGCTCCTGGCCGCCGGCGCGCTCGCCTTCGCCGCCGGGGCCGTCGGCCTCGCGGCGATCACCGTGCGCGGCCGGAGCCGAGCGCTGGCGGCGGGGGCGGTGATCGCCACGCTGCTGCTGGTGTTGCCGTCCGTCTCGGCGGGCCTCGCGGCCTCCGCGTCGGCTCGCGCGGTGAAAGGGCTGGCCCTCGAGCTTCGCGCGCGGCTGGCGCCGGACGACGTCGTCGTCCACGAAGGACCGCTGGAGAACTCCGGGGCCCTCGAGTGGTACTCCGGCGCGCGCCCCGTCATCGTCGACGGACGCCGCAGCGTGCTGGCGTTCGGCGCGACGAGGCCGGAGACGGCCGGCGTGTTCTGGGAGCCAGCGCGGCTACGCGCGACGTGGACGGGCGAGCGCCGCCTCTGGCTCGTGACCGGGCGCGACCCGACGGCGAGCGTGGCGGCGACGCTGCCGGGCGCGCGGCTGGCGGCGAGCGCGGGTGGTCGACGGCTCTACGTCAATCGATGAGGGGGATCGATTAAGATGGCCGCCATGGCCTCGTACCTCCGCACGCTCTTCCTGCATCCACCGTCGTTCCAGGGGTTCGATGGCGGCGCCGGCTCGCGGTACCAGGCGCGCCGGGAGGTCCGCTCGTTCTGGTATCCGACGTGGCTGGCCCAGCCGGCCGCGCTCGTCCCCGGCTCGCGCCTGGTCGACGCGCCGCCCGCCGATCTCACGCTCGCCGACGTGGTGCCGCTCGCGCGCGACCACGACCTCGCGGTGCTGCACACGAGCGCGCCGTCCTTCTCGCACGACGTGAAGGTGGCCGAGGCGCTGAAGGGCGAGAACCCACGCCTGCGGCTGGGTCTCGTCGGCGCCCACGTCGCGGTGGCGCGCGAGGCGGCCCTGGCCGCCTCGCCCGCGCTCGACTTCGTGTGCGGCACCGAGTTCGACTTCACGATCCAGGAGGTCGCCGAGGGCCGGCCGCTGGCCGAGGTGGCCGGCCTGAGCTACCGCGACGCGGCCGGGGAGCTGCGGCGGACGCCGGAGCGGCCGCCGCTCGAGGACATGGACCGCCTGCCGTGGGTCGTCGACGTCTACCGGCGCGATCTCGACATCGAGCGCTACTTCATCGGCTACCTGCAGCATCCGTACGTGTCCCTCTACACGGGCCGCGGCTGTCGCTCGCGCTGCACGTTCTGCCTGTGGCCGCAGACGGTGGGCGGCCAGCGCTATCGCACGCGGTCCGTCGACAACGTCGTGGCCGAGATCGCGCACGCCACGCGGCTGTTCCCGCAGGTCAAGGAATACTTCTTCGACGACGACACCTTCACCGACGACCTGCCGCGCGCGGAGGCCATCGCGCGCGGGCTCGGGCGGCTCGGCGTGACGTGGTCCTGCAACGCCAAGGCCGACGTCCCGTACGCGAGCCTCAAGGTCTTCCGCGACAACGGCCTGCGCCTCCTGCTCGTCGGCTACGAGTCCGGCAGCCAGGCGATCCTCAACAACGTCCGGAAGGGCATCCGGCTCGACCGGGCGCGCGACTTCACGCGCCACGCGCGTGCGCTGGGCATCACGATTCACGGTACCTTCATCCTCGGGCTGCCGGGGGAGACGCGCGAGACCATCGAGGCGACCATCCGCTTCGCGCAGGAGATCGATCCGCACACGCTGCAGGTCTCGCTGGCGGCGCCCTATCCGGGCACCGAGCTACATCGCCAGGCGTCGGCGGCCGGCTGGCTCGACGCGGGCCAGCTCGTCGACGGGCAGGGGACGCAGTCCTGCGTGCTCGGCTACCCGCACCTGTCGCGCGAGGAGATCTTCGCGGCGCTCGAGACGTTCTACCGACGGTTCTACTTCCGGCCGCGGAAGATCGTCGCCCTCGGCGCCGAGATGCTGCGCGATCGCCGCGTCATGCGGCGCCGGCTCGGCGAGGGCGTGGACTTCCTGAGGTTCCTGGCGCGCCGGCGTCAGGAGGCGAGCAGCTCGCCCACCGTCCCGAAGCCGTAGCCGGCGGCCGCGAGGCCGTCGATCATCGCCGGCAGCGCCTCGCAGAGGCGCGCCGGGGCGCCGGGCGTGCCCTCCGCGTCGTGCAGGTCCACGATCGCGCCGGCGTGCGCCCGGCGCCGCACGCGCTCGACCTGGACCGCCGCCGCGGCCGGCCGCAGACCCTCCGGCTGGATCGACCAGAACACGCAGCGCTGCCCGTGACGGCGGATCGCGCCGAACATCGCGGCGTTCACCATGCCCCACGGCGGCCGGAAGAGCGCCGGCGCCGTGCCGGCCAGCTCGGCGAGCGTGGCGTGGGCCCGGGCGATCTCGTCGTGCGTGCGGGCCGGCCCGCAGACCCAGAGGCTCCGGTGCGACCAGCCGTGTGAGCCGATCTCGTGGCCCGCGTCCGCGATGGCGCGCACCGTGCTCGGCGCCCGCGCGGCGCGCTCGCCGACGAGGAAGAAGGTGGCGCGCACGCCGCGCGCGGCCAGGATGTCGAGGACACGCGGCGTGTACTCGGGGTCGGGACCGTCGTCGAAGGTGAGCGCGACGCGGCGGCCGGCGCGCCGGGGCGCGCGCCACACGCACCACGGCGTCAGGAGGTGGGGCACCCACGCGTAGCCCACCCAGGCGAGCACGCCGCCCGCCGCCGCGGCGCCGAGCGCGGGCGCGATCACCGGCGTCCCCCCACGCGGCGCAGCGTCAGGTCGGCGATCACGTGCGCGGCGTCGGGCCGACGGTAGGCGCGCATGCGCTCGCGCAGTCCTTCCAGCAGGTCGGCGTCGCCGAGCGCACGATCCAGGAGGCGGGCCAGGTGGCGGCGATCGCGGGCGACGAGCGCGATGCCGGCCCGCGACGCGAAGCGCTCGTTCCGTCGCTCCTGCCCGGGCAGCGAGCCGTAGAACAGCAGCGGGAGCTCCGCCGCCATCGCCTCGGCCAGTGTCATGCCGCCCGCCTTGGTGACGAGCAGGTCGGCCGCGGCCATCATCCCGCGGACGTCGCTCACGTAGCCCTCGGTCCGCAGCGGCGAGCCGGCGGTCAGCCGGGCGAGGCGGCCGCGGAGGCGCTCGTCCCGCCCCGCGACGAGGATCCCCTGGACGCGGCGGTCCGCGGCCAGCAGCGCGCGCGCGACGTCGGGCAGGCGGCCCAGTCCGCCCCACGAGCCCGACATGGCGACGACGACCGGAGCGTCGTCGCCGAGCCCGAGGGCTCGCCGCGCCTCGGCGCCGTCGACCGGGACCGCGAACGCTTCGCGCACCGGCACCCCGGTGACCTGGATGCGGTCGCGCGGGATCCCGCGGGCGACGAACTCGCGCCCCACCTCGTCGGCCGCCACGCAGTAGTGATCGACCCCCGGCGCGATCCACTGGCTGTGGGCGACGAAGTCGGTCACCACGGTCACGTGCGGCGGAACGCGACGGCCGTCCTGCGCCAGCGCCGCCATCGCCAGCGCGGGCGTGGCGTGGACGGAGACCACGGCGTCGGGCGCCAGGTGCTCGAGCAGGCGGCCCAGCGCCGCGGCGCCGAGGCGCGAGGCGCCGAAGGTCATCCACGAGTCGCTGGCCATGCGGTCGCCCAGGTCGTAGGCGAGCCCCCACACGGCGGGCGCGCGCCGGAGCAGCATCACGTAGGCGGCTCGCGAGAGACGGTCGAAGAGAGGATGCGAGCAGGCGCGAAAGTGATCGACGACGATCGGCTCCGCGCCCCGGGCGGCGAGGGCGCTCGCCACACAGCGCGCGGCCTCGTTGTGACCGGAGCCGTAGCTGGCGGTGAGGACGAGGACGCGCGGCATGGCGCCCTATCCTACTAGGGTTCGGGCGGGCGTCAGCGCTTCCGGCTGCGGCGGCGGCCACCCGTCGGGTGACCGTTGAGGGACGCGAGCCGATCGAGCGGTGTCCGGAGCGCGCGGGACAGCAGGTACAGGCTGTCGAGTGTGATCGACTTCTCGCCGCGCTCCACCTCGCCGATGAACTTGCCGCTGAGCCCGGCCCGGAGGCCGAGCCCGCGCTGCGTGTAGCCCATCTTCTCGCGGAGTGCCCGGAGCCGACCTCCGACGATGGCGCGGACTTTCCTGGCGGCTCGACTGCTCATGAGGTCAGTGTCCGACGCGGCCACGCGCCGCACAGTACGGCCGATGACGCGCCTCCGTCGGGGGCGTACACTCGACGGTACGGCGCCGTACACGGGAGTCGCGGCGTCGGGGTACAGGGAGATGCCGCAAGCAGGGGAGCGCGATCCGCGACGCAACAGGCTGCTGCGGGCCGTCGCCCCGGAGCAGTACGCGCGGCTCGAGCGTCAGCTGCAGCTCGTGTCCTTTTCGGCCCGGCAGCCGGCGTACGAGGCGAACGACCCGATCACCACCGTGTACTTCCCGCTGAGCGGGGTGCTGTCGCCGGTCACGCTGCTGCAGGGGGGCGAGACGCTCGCCATCGCGACCATCGGCAACGAGGGCTTCGTCGGGCACGCCGTCGTCCTCGGCATGGACCGCATGCCGTATCACGTCATCTGCAAGGTGGCGTCCGTCTGCGCGGCCGTGCGCGCCGACGTCTTGCGCGAGCACGTGCGCGTCGATGGCCGCTTCCACACGCTGCTGCTCCGCAACGTGCACGCGCTGTTCAACCAGGTCGCCCAGATCGCCGCGTGCAACCGCGTCCATCCGATCGAGCAGCGACTGGCCCGCTGCTTCCTCCAGGTCTTCGACCGCACGGGCATCAGCGAGTACCCGGTGACCCACGAGTTCCTGGCCGAGCTGCTCGGCGTGCGTCGCGCGACCATCACGGGGGCGGCCACCCGGCTGCAGCACGCGGGCCTCATCCGCAGCGAGCGCGGGCGCATCGCGATCCTGGACCAAACGGGCCTCGAGGCGGCCGCCTGCGAGTGCTACCGCGTGATGCACGCCCAGTACGAGGAGGTGCTCCGGGCCGCCTAGCACGACCCCCTTGCGCTGGACGCCACGTGTGCTAGATTCGCCCCGTTCCGACACCTGCCGTCTCAAGTGCGGAGGCGGGAACCCAGGTCGGGACCAGGTCGACTGCCAGAGCAGACGCGATGCGATGCCGGCAGGACGATCTGACCGCGGACGCGCTAGCGGGCGCCGGGGGCAACCCCGGCGCCCGCTCGGTTTTCGTGACAGTCGGTCATGCCGGTGCCGTCGGGGCAGGCGTCCCGCGGACGAATCCCATGATTTCAGCGGCTTGGCGATGGAGCCGCGCTTGCATGCCCCTGTCCCCGCACGATGCGACCCCTCACGCTCGGCGTGGTACTCACGCTCCTCCTCTCCGGCTGCGGCGCCACGATCCAGGGGTTTGCCGTCCGGCAATCCCGCAGCGCCGAGACCCGACAGGTGGGCCAGATCCTCGATCCGCTACTGATCGCGCTCGAGATGCCATCCCTCGAGACGATGCGCACGTCGGACTGCAAGATCGGATTCGCCGTGGTCCGCACGAGCAAGGTCAACGTCTGGAGCACGCCACCGACCACGTCGCCCTGCCTCCACTTCAGCCTCTTCGTCACCGAGGGCGCGCTCGCGGCGCCGACCGACGAGCTGATGGCGATGATCGCGCACGAGCTGGGGCACCTGACGCTCCGACACGTGCCCCAGTCGGGGCGGCGAGGGCCGGTGTCGGAGGATGCCTGGCGCGTGATCCAGGCGCAGGAGCTCGAGGCCGACCGGTTCGCCGTGGCGCTGCTCAAGCACATGAAGGCGTCCTCGACCGTGGCCTCGTGCGAGGCGCTCGGCCGCTTCCTTCGCCGTGGCGTCCCGGACTGGTACGGCGAGGACATCTCGGCGCGAATGGAGGATGCCGTCACCGAGCGCGTGGTGTCCGCGGAGACGGCGTGCGCCTCGGCCGAGGTCGCGCTGCCGCGGCGCATGATCCCGGTCTCGCTGGCCCCCGCGTCCGACGCCGCCGCGTCTGTCGAGCTGGACCTTCCCCGGTAGTCACGTCGCGCGTGCGGCGGCATCCGGATCGCTGACCACCCCAGTCACTCGTTCGGCCTCTTCGACGACGTCTCCACCGGGATGTCTTCGGGTCGGCATCGCTCGGTGACCGTGAAGTTCAGCGAGGTCGCCTTCATCTCCTTGACGAGGACGCCGAGCGCCTTCGCGCAGCCCTGCTCGGAGTTCTTACTGACCTTGATCGTTGTGGGCGCGAGATCCCCCTCGTACGCCGGAAACGGACAGCAGAGCGCGATCACGAAGAACCACACGGTGACTGTCATGGGGTTGTCGCCTCCCACACTTTGTATGTCGTACCTCCGTGGCGTGCATCAGAGATGCCGGATTGAAAATCCCGCAAAATCAATGGTTTTGACCGTCTGGGCGCGCTCGATGGGTGGGGCATCGCCGACACAGCGAGGCGCGAGGACCCCCGTTGCTCCCCGATGCACTGAGCGCGCTCGTCCGTGGCGCGATCGCTTGACGCCCGCGTCGTCTTCCCAGTAGATGGTGCCCTTGGCGGCCCGTCGGCGGGTTTCGACTTCACGGGCGGCGGTGTGCCGGCGCGGTGCCGGAGCTTCTCGTCCATC
>DASUPA010000489.1:0-8842 GCA_036276335.1 Candidatus Methylomirabilota bacterium
ACGCCGAAGCGGAACGGCATGCGGAGCCGCACGTCCCGTTCGCGCAGCCGGACCTCGCGGACGCGGACGCGCGGCGGCGCGCTCACCGGTCCGGCTTGGCCCAGATCCCGCGGTCGTGCATCAGCCGGATCTGCCGCTTGATCACCTTGGCGCGGTACTCCGCGTGCTTCATGGGCGGGCGCTTGAGGTAGAGGTTCTTCGGGTAGATCGGCTTCTCGTAGAGGATCTGGTAAAGCTCCGTGCGCAGGTCCTTCATCCAGTTGTCCCACTGGGCGCGCGCCCGGTGGTCGCGCAGGGCCTCGACGTCGATCACCCCGGCGACGTACGTCGAGCCGGCGCCGTAGTCCTGGCGGCCGACGATCCGGCCCTTGTAATCGATGACGAACGACCGCCCGCCGAACGTGTCGATCGGCGTGGTCTCCTCGGGGAAAAGGTAATAGGTGCCCATGTTCGGGGCCACGATGTACATGTTGTTGTCGAGGGCGCGGGCGCGGCTCTGGATCTCGAAGATCTCGTTGCCCGTGGCCGGGTGCGGATACGAGGCGCGGTAGACCACCTCGGCGCCGTTCAGCGCCAGCGCGCGGGCGTTCTCGGGGTAGGAGCCCTCGTTGGCCATCATGATGCCGAGGCGGCCGATCTCGGTGTCGACGACGGGCCAGAAGGCGTCGAGCGTCCGCCCGTACTTCTCCACCCACCAGTCGTAGACGTCGTGCGGGCAGACGGAGTGCTCGACGGGGAACAGCGGCGAGACCTTGTAGTGCTTCAGGATGATCTTCCCGCGCGGGTTGATGATGAAGCCGACGTTGAAGAACCGGTCCTCGAGGTCCGGATGGCGGGCCTTGGCCTGCGCCATGACGAAGGCGTTGTACTCCTTCGCGATCTTGCCCAGCGCGTCGGTCTCCTCGCCCGGGATGTCGATGGCGCACTCGCGCGCGAACGTCGCGTGGTCCAGGTCGAGAACCTCGTCGTTGAAGGCCTGCAGCGCGCCCTCGGGGAAGGCGATCAGGCGGACGGGGATGTCGAGCGCCGAGAGCCACGAGGCGGCCTTGACGAGGTGGGAGAGGTGCTCGAGATTGATCTTGATGTCGCTGCGCTTGCGGATGCCCCGCACGGCGGGGATGAGGCCAACGGCCGTGTACGGTTTGATCATACGGCGCTCCTCTGTTAAGGTCCCGCTGGTTTAACACACATGAGCCGCCTTCGCATCGGCGTGTCCGTGATGCCGCTCGAGAACCGCCGCGAGGCGCTGGTGGGTCTGGCCACCGCCGCCGACCGCCGCGGCTACGACCTCTTCATGCTGCCGGAGACGTGGGCCTACGACGTGACGGTCCTGCTCGCCGAGGCGGCGCTGAAGACCCGGCGCATCACGCTCGCCACCGGCATCCTGGGCGTGTGGAACCGGAGCCCGGCCACGATCGCCATGGCCGCCCGCACGCTGGCCTCGATCTCCGGCGGCCGCTTCGTGCTCGGCCTCGGCGCCAGCACGCCGCAGCTCGTCGAGGGCCTGCACGACGTGCCCTTCACCGCGCCCATCGGACGGATGCGCCGCACGCTGACCCAGGTCCGCGCGCTGCTGCGCGGCGACCGCGTGCCGCTGGCGGCGACGAGCGCGCGCCCGCTGAAGCTGAACGTGCCGGCGGACGGCGACGTGCCGATCTATCTGGCCGCGCTCGGCGACGAGGCGACGCGGCTGGCGGGCGAGCTGGCCGACGGCTGGATTCCGTTCCTGTACCCGCTCCGCCTCCTGCGCCAGGGCGCCGAGCGGCTGGCGGAGGGCGCCCGGCGCGGCGGCCACGCCGACCGGCTGCCCACGATCTGCGCGTCGGTGCCCGCCGTGGTCGCCGCCGACCCGGCCAGGGCGCGCGAGGGCGCGGCCTGGTTCGTGGCCTTCTACCTGAGCACGATGGGGGCGATCTACCGCGACTCGCTCGTCCGCCAGGGCTTCGACAAGGAAGTGCAGGCCGTGCTCGCGGCCAACACGCCGAAGCCGCTCGGCATCGTGCCGCCCGAGGCGGAGGAGCTGCTCGAGCAGCTCATCGTGTACGGAACGCCGGAGGAGGCGCGCCGGCGCCTCCAGCGCTGGCACGCGGCCGGCGCCGAGAGCGTCGGCCTCCTGCTGCGGCCGGCCCTGCCGCCGGAGGAGCTGGCCCTCACGCTGGACGCCTTCGTGCCGATGCTAGAATCCGGCATCGCCTCCGCGTGAAGGAGCAGGAGATGGACCAGCCGACCTCGGTCAAGCCGCGCGATCGCGTGGTCGCCGCCTACAAGGGCCAGTTCGCCGACCGCGTGCCCGCCTATCCCATCGCCGGCTCGTTCGCCGGCTGCCTGGACGGCCTCAGCATCGAGGAGTACTGCACCAATCCGAAGAAGGCCGTGAAGGCGATGCTGAACTACTACGAGCGCTACCAGCCAGACATCATGATCGCCTTCAACGACCTCGCCAAGGAGGCGGAGGCGATCGGCTGCCACGTCAAGTACTCCGACTACGTCGTCCCCTCGATCGACCAGCACGTGCTGCAGGACGACAAGGGGCTGCTGGCGCGGCTGGAGATCCCCGATCCCTACCGGGACGGGCGCCTGCCCGCCTTCCTCGAGCAGTGCGAGGCGCTGTCGGCCGCGAAGTTCCCCAGCGGGCTCGGGGCGGTGCTGGTGGGCCCGTGGACGATCGCCATGCTCATGCGCAACCCCGAGATCATGTGCCTCGACACGATCGACGACCCGGAGTTCGTGCACGAGCTCATGCGGTTCGCGACGGAGTACGCCAAGCGCTTCGGCGACGCGGTGCTCACCACCAAGATCGGGCTCTCGTACACCGATCCGACGGCATCGTGCTCGCTCGTGGGGCCGGAGACCTACCGCGAGTTCATCAAGCCCTATCACAAGGAGCTGGTGGACTACTTCAAGGCCAAGAAGGTCGGCACGACGATCCACATCTGCGGGACGACCCACCAGATCCACGAGGACCTGGTCGACGTCGGCTTCGTCGCCATCACCATCGACCTGGACCAGCAGGCGGACCCGGCGCTGAAGGTCGACCAGCTCGACAAGCTCATCACCCTCGGCAACCAGCGCGGCGTGGTGGCGGTGGGCAACGTCGACGTGACGATCTTCGAGCGGGCGACGAGGGCGGAGATCGAGGCGGAGGTGCGGCGGTGCATCGACACCGCCGGCGCGCGCTCGCGCTTCGTGCTGTCGACTTCGTGCGAGCTGCCCCCGCGCGCCAACCCGGACTGCGTGACCTGGTTCATGGAGGCCGCGCGCGAGTACGGCCGCTACGACCGCATCCTCGGCTCGCGGGACGCGCCATGACGACGGTCACGGTGCACGGCGGCGCGGCCGGCCTCCAGCAGGAGATCCTGGTCGGCCGGCACCGCCTCGTCGCCGACGAGCCGGTCGAGGGAGGCGGCACCGACGCCGGCCCGAACCCCTACGACTACCTGCTGGTCGCCCTCGGCGCCTGAACGTCCATGACGGTCGCGCTGTACGCGCGACGCAAGCAGTGGCCGCTCGACGGCGTCACCGTCCGCCTCAGCCACTCCCGCATCCACGCCGCCGATTGCGCCGACTGCGAGACGAAGGAGGGCAAGCTCGACCAGATCGAGCGCGAGCTCTCCTTCAGCGGGATGCTGAGCGACGAGCAGCGCACCCGGCTGCTCGAGATCGCGGAGAAGTGCCCGGTGCACCGCACGCTCACCTCCGAGATCAAGATCCGCACCCGGCTTGCCTGACGCGCGACGCCCGCGGTCGCGTCCGCGCCCGCCGCGCGCCGGGCGGCCGGCCTTCCCGAAGGACTACGGCCTGTCCGCGCGGAGCCGGACGGGTCTGCTGCCGTGGGCGTGGGCACGCCGGCGGCTGGTCCGCGCGCACAACTACTGGATCTCGACGACACGCCCCGACGGCCGGCCGCACGCGATGCCGATCTGGGGCCTGTGGCTCGACGAGGCGTTCCTCTTCAGCACCAGCCGCCGCAGCCGCAAGGCGCGGAACCTACGGACCCGGCCGCAGGCGGTCGTGCACCTCGAGTCGGGCGACCAGACCGTGATCCTCGAGGGCCGCGTCCGCGAGGTGCGGGACCCCCGCGTGCTGGCGCGCTACGCGGACGGCTACCACGCCAAGTACCGCTTCCGGCCCGACCCGGCGGACGGCGCGAACGTCACGTACGCGCTGCGGGCGCGCGTCGGCTTCGCGTGGCGCGAGCGCGACTTCCCGGACAGCGCGACGCGCTGGCGGCTCGTGTGAGCCGGGCCGGTCTGGTACAGTGGTCGCGATGACGATCTCCCGACGCTCGCTGCTGGCCGGTGGCGCCGCGCTCGCGACGGCCGCCCTGCTGCCCCGGACCGCCGCCGCCGCGCGGCCGACGCTCACCGTCTACAAGAGCCCGACCTGAGGATGCTGCACGGCGTGGGTGGATCACCTGCGCGCGAAGGGCTTCACGGTCGACGCCCGTGACGTCTCCGACCTGCGCGCCGTCAAGCGCAAGCACGGCGTGCCGGCCGCCCTCGAGTCCTGCCACACGGGCGTGGTGGACGCCTACGTCGTCGAGGGCCACGTCCCCGCCGACGTGATCGACCAGCTGCTGCGCGAGCGCCCGAAGATCGTCGGCCTCGCGGTGCCCGGCATGCCGGTCGGCTCGCCCGGCATGGAGGCGCCGGGCCAGAGGCCCGAGCGCTACGACGTCATCGCCTTCGACGCCCGCGGCGCCACCCGCGTCTTCGCCAAGCGCTGAAATCCAGGCGCCACGGCTACGCCGGGGCGCTGCGCTGCTGCCGCTCGACCTCCTCCATGATCATCGTGTTGAGGTCGTCGATCAGCTTGCTCCGCTCCACGCGTCCGTCGTTGCGCACCAGCTCGCGGATCCGGGACGGCCGCGCCGACAGCATGACCAGCGTCGTGCCGATGGCCACCGCCTCCTCGATCGCGTGGGTGACGAAGAGGATCGTGCGGCCGGTCTCGCGCCAGATGCGGCGGACCTCGTTCTGCATGATGCGCCGGTTCTGCGCGTCGAGCGCGCCGAACGGCTCGTCCATCAGCAGCAGGTCGGGCTCGACGGCCAGGGCGCGCGCGATGGCGGCGCGCTGGCGCATCCCGCCCGACACGCGGGCGGGGTGGTAGTCCTCGAAGCCCGCGAGGCCGACCAGCGCCAGGTACCTGGCCGCCGTCGCCCGGCGCGCGGCGCCGTCGATCCCGAGCGGCTTCTGGACGAGCTCCACGTTCTCCCGCAGCGTCATCCACGGCAGCAGCCGGTCCTCCTGGAACACCACCCCGACCTTCCGGGTGTGCCGGCCGCTGCCGACGACGGGCTCGCCGCCGAGCGTGACCGTGCCGCGCGTGGGCGGCTCGAGGCCTCCGACGATCCGGAGGAGCGTGGTCTTGCCGCAGCCGTTCGGGCCGAGCAGGCACACGAACTCGCCGGCCTCGACGGAGAACGAGACCGAGTCGATGACCGGGATCAGGAAGTCCTTCCCGACGCCGGCGACCTCGAGCGTCACCGCCATCGCGCCAGCCGCCGGGCGATCGCGTCGAAGACGAGCGAGTCGATCGCGAGCATGACGAGGATCATGACCAGCGCCCACACGAACACCATCTGGGTGGCCAGGATCTCGCGCGAGTAGTTCATGACGTAGCCGATCCCCGACGTGACGCCGAAGATCTCCGCCACCACCGAGACCTTCAGCGCCAGGCCGAAGCCGACCTTCATGCCGGCGACGAGGTAGGGCACGGTGGACGGCACCACGATGGCCGCGAACTTCTGGCGGCCCGAGAGCCGGTAGACGTCGCCCATCTCCAGCAGCCGGCGGTCCACGCTCTCGACGCCCTCGACCAGGGTGGAGGCGACGACGGGCAGCGTGATCATGAACGTGGTGAAGATCGGCGCCCAGCTCGACAGCCCGAACCAGATGATCGAGACCACGATCCAGACGAAGACCGACGTCGCGTTCAGCACGGCCAGCGCGTCGTGCACCACGCCGCGCGCCGTGCGGGAGACGAAGGCGGCGAGGGCGAGGCCGAGCGCGACGACGATCGCGCCGCCGAAGCCGACCGCGATGCGGCCCAGCGAGGCGCCCGTGTGCGTCCACACCTCGCCGCTCCGGACGATCTCGACGAGCCCGTGCAGGACGGCCAGCGGCGAGGGGAGGACGAACGCGCCGTAGCGCCACGAGAGGAGCACCCACCCGGCGACGACGACGCCGGCCACCGCCAGCGTCGGCAGGTGCAGGCGGGCGGCCCACCTGCCGGCGCTCAGCATGTCACCCGCGGTGGAAGAATTCCCGGCGGACCCTGTCCGGCTGTTCCCAGATGTCGGACTTGAGGAACCCGAACTCCTTGTTGATCCGGAGCTGCGCGATGAGCGTCTCGACCTGCTCGTCGGGCAGCCCCGACAGCATGCGCACCGTCTCGCGGTGCGCCACCTGGATGACGTCGCGCGGCAGCTTCGTCACCTCGGCCATGATGTCCATCGCGCGGGCGGGCTTGTTGTACCAGATGTCCACGGCGTCCTTCTGGGCGGCGTTGAGATCCGCCGCGAAGCCCGGGTTGCGGCCGAGGAAGTCGGCGTGGACGAGATAGCAGACGTGGACCGGGAACCCCGACGCCCGGCCGGTCGCCTTGCGCCACAGGTCGATCTGCTTGGCGAGGTACACGCCCTGGCCCGACAGCACGACCGCGTCGCTGATGGGCTGCCAGGCGATGATGGCGTCGACGTCCTTCTTGCCCAGCAAGGTCGCCATGTCGGGCGGCGCCGTCGCCGTCACGATCTGCGTCTCTTTCTGGATGTCGAACCCGTATCCCTTCAGCGTCAGGGCTCTGATGTCGAAGAACGTGGACGTCCCCACGACCGCCGCGACCTTCCGCCCCTTCAGGTCCTCCACCTTCGTGAGCCCGGCATCCTTGCGGGCCACGATGGCGCCGAGCACCGCGGTGGCCACGCCGGTGACCTTGACGGGCGCGCCGTCCTCGAAGGCCTTCGCCGCCAGCGCGAACGACATGTCGACGGCGTCCACGTTCTTGCTGGTGAGCTGGTTCAGCAACGGCACCGGGGAGCCCGGGACGACGGCATAGTCCGCCTGCCAGCCGTGCTTGCCGAGCAGATCTTCCTTGTGGATGATCTCGGGCCCCGCCCAGCCGAGCTGCAGGTATGCGAAGCGCACCCGGCCCTTGGTGCCCTGCGCGCGTGCGCGGGCCGGCGCGGCCACGGCCGCGGCGCCCGCCACCCCGAGCTCGAGGAATCGCCGCCGTCGCATCGCCTCAGCCCTTGACCTGAGGCACGCCGCGCAGCGCCTCGGCGATCTTCTCGGCGGGATACTCGTAGTCCTGGAGCTTGCCGGCCAGGTGCGCCTCGTAGGCGGCGAGGTCGAAGTTGCCGTGGCCCGACAGGTTGAACACGATCGTCCGGCGCTTGCCCTCCTGCTTGGCGCGCAGGGCCTCGTCGATGGCCACGCGGATCGCGTGCGCGGACTCGGGCGCGGGGATGATGCCTTCCGTGCGCGCGAACTGGATGGCCGCCTGGAAGGTCGCCACCTGCGCCACCGCGACCGCCTCGATGACCTTCTCGTCGTACAGCTTGCACACGAGCGGCGCCATGCCGTGGTAGCGGAGGCCGCCCGCGTGGAGCGGCGCCGGCACGAAGCCGTGGCCGAGCGTGTGCATCTTCACCAGCGGCGTGAGCCCCACCGTGTCGCCGAAGTCGTAGGCGTAGGTGCCCTTGGTGAGGCTCGGGCAGGCGCTCGGCTCGACGGCGATGATGCGCACCTTCTTGTTGCGTCCCGTGAGCCGGTCCGCCGCGAACGGGAAGGCGAGCCCGGCGAAGTTCGAGCCGCCGCCGGCGCAGCCGATGACGATGTCGGCCTCGTCGTCGGCCTTCTCGAGCTGCTTCTTCGTCTCGATCCCGATGACGGTCTGGTGCATGAGCACGTGGTTCAGCACGCTGCCGAGCGAGTACTTGGTGTCGTCGCGGGTGGCCGCGTCCTCCACCGCCTCGCTGATCGCGATGCCGAGGCTGCCGGGCGAGCTCGGATCCTGCTCCAGGATCTTCTTGCCCGCCTGCGTGTCCGGGCTCGGGCTCGGCACGACCTGCGCGCCCCACGTCTCCATCATGATCCGCCGGTAGGGCTTCTGCTGGTACGACACCTTCACCATGTAGACCTTGCACTGCAGCCCGAAGAACGCGCACGCCATCGCCAGCGCCGAGCCCCACTGGCCGGCGCCCGTCTCGGTGGCGATGCGGGTGACCTTCTCGCGCTTGTTGTAGTAGGCCTGCGCGACGGCCGTGTTGGGCTTGTGGCTGCCGGCCGGGCTCACGCCCTCGTACTTGTAGTAGATGCGCGAGGACGTGCCGAGCGCCTTCTCCAGCCGGCGCGCGCGGTAGAGGGGCGAGGGGCGCCACAGGCGCAGGACGTCGCGGATCTCGTCGGGGATCTCGATCCAGCGCTCCTGGCTGACCTCCTGCTTGATCAGCTCCATGGGGAAGAGCGGGGCCAGGTCCTGGGGCCCGATCGGGTTGCCGGTGCCGGGGTGGAGGACGGGGGGCGCCGGCGTCTTGAAGTCCGCCTGGATGTTGTACCACCTGGTCGGAAGGTCCTTCTCGTCCAGGAGAAACTTGGTCCGGCGCGTGTCGGTCGACCTGGCTGCCATACCGGCCTCCTTCGGCTGCGTGCGGCGGGCGGGACGTCGAGAGTGGCGCCAACCTTAGCGAACCCGCCCACGCCCTGTCAAACGGGCCCCGTGCCCATCCTGGCGTTCGCGGGGCGCGCGGTCCGCGCGCTACAATGACGGCATCCCGTTCCCCAGGAGAGCCCGATGCCCCCGACACTGACGCTGCCGCGCGCCGACGGAACGCTCGCCC
>DASUPA010000490.1:0-12479 GCA_036276335.1 Candidatus Methylomirabilota bacterium
AGGTAGGAGTCGGCGACCTTCTTGAACAGCGGGTCCTTGGCGCTCTCCTCGGCCAGGACCTCCGTCCACGCTTTCTCGAACGCCTTCAGGACGTCGTCGGGCCACCGCTTGACTTGCACGCCCTGCTTGGCGCGCATCTCCGCCATGACCTCGAACTGGCGCGCCTCGGTCTCGGCGTAGGTGTTGAGCACGCTCTCGCCGAGCGCCAGCTTGATCAGCGTCTTGTTCTGCTCGCTCAGCTTCTCCCACTCCTGCCGGTTGATCAGCAGCTCGCTCACCGACGTCTGCTGGTGCCAGCCCGGGAAGTAGTTGAACTTGGCGATCTGGTGGAAGCCGAGCGCCTGGTCGATGGTCGGCATCGAGAACTCGGTGGCCTCGATGACGCCGCGCTCGAGCGCCGGATAGATATCGGCGGCGGCCAGGAGCTGAGTGGAGACGCCCATCTTCTGCATGACCTGGGCGCCCAGGCCGAAGAAGCGCATCTTCAGGCCCTTCAGCTCCCCGAGCGACTTGACCTCCTTGCGGAACCACCCGGAGGTCTCCGGCCCGATGGCGAACGAGTCGAAGGAGATCAGGTTGTGCTTGGCGTAGACCTCGTCGCGCAGCTGGTTGCCGCCGCCGAAGATCTTCCACGCCATGAACTCGCCGAACGCCGGTCCGAACGGCACGGTGGTGAAGAAGGCGAGGGCCGGGTACTTGCCGGTGTGGTAGCCGGGCGTCGTCCAGCACGCCTCGACCGAGCCCTTGGCCACGGCGTCGAAGCACTCCAGCGCGGGTACCAGCGCCCCCGGCTCGAAGAACTTCAGCTCGACGTTGCCGCCGGACGCCTTCTTGAGGTTCTCGGAGAACCGGACGCCGGACGTGCCGAGGTGGGGCAGCTTGCTGCCGAACGCGCTCGCCATCTTCCAGCGGACGCGCTGGGCGCGGTCCTGGGCGTCGCCCGGGGTGGCGACGGCGAGGGCGACGAGAGCGGCAAGCGCCGCGATGGAACCACTTCTGAGGACCCGTGATTGCCGCATGTCGAACCTCCCTGTGAGGGCCGCAGCCCAGATGCTCGACCGGAGCGGACAGGACCGGGACGGGAAGGAGCCTCCCCCTCGACGAGGGGTGGCCCTATCTGCCACGGCCGGGCCACGAGCGTCAAGGACAGAAGTTGACGCCGCGCGCTACGAGGCCGGCTCGGGCCCGGTGAGCCGCGAGCGGCGGACCTGCGCCTGGACGTCGCGGACGACGTCCTGGTCGACCACGATCTGGGTCTCGTGGTCCTCGACGTCCCAGTGGGTGACCGCGGCCAGCACGCCGGCGAGGCGGCGCCGGTGGGGGACGATGCGGCGCCCGCGGTAGACGAGCGTCCGGCGCTCCGGGGAGGCGAGGCTCACGCGCTCCTCGACGTCGTGGCCGCACAGCTCGCGCACCTGCTGGTACGTGGTCACGCCGGGCGAGATCTTCGCGAGGGTGTCCGCGTCGACCACCACGCCCGTCTCGCGCCGGACCGGCCGCTCCGCGGTGCGCCAGAAGCCCACTCGGCCGGCCCACCGCTTGCTCAGGCGCTCGACGGTGATCCGGATGAGGACGCCGCCGATGTTGCCGGCGGCGAAGAACGCCAGCGGGATCAGGACCGGGGCCCACGACTGCACGGCGGTGAAGTAGCCGAACTGCACGCTCAGCACCTGAGGCGTCAGGCCCTCGCCGCGGTCGAGGTAGAGCGAGATCGTGTCCGTCTGCTCGCGGGTCTCGCTGAGCTGCCGTCGGGCGGAGGCCGGCAGCATCTCGTGGACGTTGAGATGCGGGCTGTCCGCGAAATCGACGAGCAGCTGCGCGGGATCGTCCGAGAGGCGGACGACGCGGTCGCGGTGCTCGAAATAGAGGGGGAACACGGCGCGGTGGCGGACCTCGTGGAACGACAGGGTGAGGCGATGGCGCTCGCCCCACAGCGTCCGCTCGGTCCAGGTCGCGGGCTGCGCCCGGAGCAGCCCCTTCGTGCCGAAGGACAGCCGCATGAGGAACGTGCGGTTCAGCATGCGGGGGTCCCACGGGATGCGGATCAGGCTCGCGGGCGAGGTCAGCCCCATCCCGCCGCTGCGGACGTAGGTCACGAACGGGGCGCCGCCCGTGATCGGCTGCGCCCGTCCCGCCGCCGGGCCGTAGAGTGGCCGCGCTGTGTAGGCGATCCGCCCGGAGTCGATCGGGTCCATCCCGCGCTCCTCGACGAACTGCTCGAGCGCCCGCTCCGGCGCGCCGAGCGCCGCGTCGGGCAGGATGGCGCTGGGCCACAGGAGGTGGAGGTCCTGCTGGACGTCGCCCACGCTGCGGCCGGGCGGGACGGCGACGCTCCAGAGGACGTCGACCACGACCGGCCCGAGGGCCGGGGTGACGCTGGCGCGGACGAAGAGCGGGCCGATCTCGAAGGGCGGGGCCGCGGGACGCGTGGCGACGAAGACCTGCGCGCCCGCGGCCGCCGGCAGGGCGACGCCGAGCACGGCGGCGGCCAGCAGCGCGCGACGGATCACAACCGGACGGGGAAGAACTCGCGCGCGACGTGCTCCTCGACCGGCAGCTTCTTCTTGATGACGCCGTGCTCGAGCAGGACCTGCTGCATCGAGGCGAGCGCCTCGACGCTGACCTGGCCGTTGAGCGAGAAGAGCGGGCCGGAGATCTTGTGGGCGGCCTGCACCGCCTCCGGGCTCCAGCCGATCTTCTTGGCGACGATCTCGGCCGCCTCGGGCGGGTGCTCGTGCATGTACTTGGCGGCGCCGAACAGCGCCTTCATGACCTTGCGGATCCGGTCGGCGTGGCGCCGGATGCCGTCCTCGGAGACGTACTGGATCTGGCTGATCCACCGCGGGGTGACGGTGTCGAGGCGCATGAGCACCCGCGACTTGCCGGCGAGCTGCATCACCGCGCCGCCGTCGCCCCAGACGTACGCGGCGATCTCCTTCCGCGACAGCGCCGCGATCTGCGCGTCGAGGCCGCCGAGCGCCACGATCTTGACGTCCCGGTCGGGATCCCAGCCCTGCGCCTTGGCGAACATCCGGGCGAAGACCCAGGTGGTGGCGCCGATCGACGTCACCCCGATCGCCTTGCCCTTGAGGTCGGCCGGGGCCTGGACGTCCGGCGCGACGTTGAACGTGAAGTGGTTGCCCTCCGTCTGGGTGGCCACCATCTTGAGCGGCATGCCCGCCTCGCGGAAGACGAGGATGTCGGTGGAGCCGGCGGCGCCGAGCAGGACGTCGCCGGAGATCACGGCCTTGACGAGGTTCGGCCCGCCGCGGAACGGGATGTACTCGACGGCGAGGTTCTCCGTCCCGAAGAACCCCTTGTCGGCGGCGACGATGAACGGTCCCGCGAGCGCGTAGTCGCCGAGCACGGCCGTGCCGACCTTGACGGCCGTCTGAGCGGCGACGATGCGCGGAGCGCCGGCGGCGAGCACGGCCGCGCCCGAGGTCCCGAGGAAGTCGCGTCGGCTCAGTCGCGCCATGGTCCGTCTCCTTGACAGTGTTGCGATTTCTCCCTACGTTAGGCGGCACCGTCCATGCCGGCTGGAAGCGCTTCCGATCGTAGCACGTCCCCCGTGACCTACGAGACCCGGGACGGCGTCAGCGTCATCACGCTGAGCCGGCCGGCCGTCCTGAACGCGCTCGACACCGAGCTGGCCGCCGCGCTCGTGGAGGCGGTCGACCGCGCGGCCGGCGACGCGGCCACCTACGCCGTCGTCGTGCGCGGCGCCGGGCGCGCCTTCTGCTCGGGCATGGACCGCACCGCGCTCGCGGCCGGCCACATCGGCGAGCCGTTCTATCGCTTCTGGATCCGAGCCCTCAACGGCCTCGAGGACATGGCCAAGGTCTCCATCGCCGTCCTGCACGGCTACTCGATCGGCGGCGGCCTGCAGCTCGCCGTCGCCTGCGATTTGCGCCTGGCCACCACGGACGCCGTCGTCGGCCTCGGCGCGTCGCGACACGGGATCATCCCGGACGGCTCCGTGCTCCGGCTGGGGCGGCTCATCGGGCTCGCGCGGGCGAAGGAGCTCTCGCTGCTGAACGACGAGCTCACCGCCGAGGCGGCCCACGCCATCGGCCTCGTCACGCGCGTGTGCGCGCCGGGCGAGGTGGACACGGCGCTGCACGCGCTGCTCGAGCGGCTGCGCCACCAGGCGCCCACCGCCAACGGCCACATCAAGCGCCTGCTCCACACCTCGTTCCACGCCGACCCGCGCGCCCTCGTCGAGGACGTGCTGCGCGCGCAGGACGACTGCATGCGCTCCTGGGAGGCCGCGGAGGCGAACCGCGCCTGGACCGACAGGCGCGAGGCCGTCTACCACCCGCGGCCGGGCGCGTGAGCGCTGGCCGCACGCCGTGCGCCCCGACGACGGCCAAACCGCGCTGATCGACGGCTTCTTCGAGTTCCGCCAGCGCGGCACCGATCTCGCGACCGAGCTCCGGGCCGGCCTGACCACCTTCATGGTCATGGCCTACATCATCTTCGTGAACCCGATCGTGCTCGGGTACAGCGGCGTGCCGGGGCTGGAGGGCAAGGGGCTGCCGTTCGCGGCCACGCTGACGGTGACGTGTCTCACCGCCGGCCTGCTGTCGATCGCGATGGGACTGCTCAGCAACTACCCGTTCGCGCTCGCGCCGGGCATGGGGCTGAACGCGGTGGTCGCCTTCGAGCTCGTGGCCGGCCGCGGCCTCACGTGGCCGCAGGCGATGACGATCGTGCTGCTGGAGGGCCTCGTCATCACGGTCCTCGTGCTCACGCGGTTCCGCCAGGCGATGCTCGACGCCGTGCCGCTGGCGCTCAAGCGGGCGATCAGCGTGGGCATCGGGCTGTTCATCGCGTTCATCGGCTTCTTCACGGCCGGCTTCGTCGTGAAGCCGGCGGCCGGCCCGCTGCCGGTCGGGCTCGGCACGCTCGACAGCCTGCCCGCGGTCGTCTTCCTCCTCGGCTTCGTGCTCACGGCCTGGCTCATGGCCCGCCGTGTCCGCGGCGCGCTGCTCATCGGCATCCTCGGCACGACGCTGCTCGCCATCGTGCTCAACGGCGCCCTCGCGGGGTGGACGGGCTTTCCCACGCCGGGGGCGGCGACGCTGCCGACGGCGGTCGTGCAGTGGCCCGACTTCTCGACCTTCGGGCGGCTCGACTTCGGCGTCGTCGCGCGGCTGGGCGTGGTGACCACCGTGCTGGTGACGTTCTCGATCATGCTGAGCGACTTCTTCGACACGATGGGGACGATCATCGGCGTCGGCGGCAAGGGCGGCTTCCTCGACGCGCAGGGCCGGCTGCCGCGCGTGGACCGCGTGCTGCTCGTGGACTCCCTGGGCGCCGTCGCCGGCGGCGTGGCGAACAGCAGCAGCAACACCACGTACATCGAGAGCGCGGCCGGCGTGGCCGAGCACGGCCGCACGGGACTCGTGGCCGTCGTGGCGGGCGCGCTCTTCCTGGTCGCGATGTGGTTCTCGCCGCTGGCCAGCGTCATCCCGGCGCAGGCGACCGCGCCCGCGCTCGTGATCGTCGGCTTCTACATGATGACGGTGGCGCGCGACATCCCCTGGGACGATTACGAGGAGGCGATCCCCGCCTTCATCACGATGCTCGTCATGCCGTTCACCTGGTCGATCACGAACGGCATCGGCGCCGGCTTCGTGACGTTCGCCGCCATCAGGATCCTCGCCGGCCGCGGCGGCCAGGTGCACTGGATGGTGTACGCGGCCTCCGGCGCGTTCGTGGTCTACTTCATGCTGCCGCTCGTGGAACGGGCCCTCCGCTGAGCGGGCCATGCTGAAGGCCGGTGGCGGTCGTACCGTCGCCGCCACCTTCGTGACGCTGGGCCTCGCCTACGGGGTCTGGTACAGCTTCGCCGTCTTCCTGGTCGCCCTCCTGCGCGACTTCGGCTGGAGCCGCTCCGTCGTCGCCGGCGCCTTCTCCACCTTCACGCTCGTCCACGGCCTCCTGGCGTATCCGATCGGCTCGCTCTGCGACCGCATCGGTCCGCGCCGCCTGGTGCTCGCCGGCGGCGTCCTCCTCGCCGCCGGCCTCGTGCTGGACGGCGCGGTGAGGCAGCCGTGGCAGCTCTATCTCGCCTTCGGGGTGCTGACCGCCTTCGGCGTGGCCGCGGCGGGCTGGGTGCCGGCCGTGATCCTCGTGCAGCGCTGGTATCCCCACCGGCTCGGCACCGTGCTCGGCTTCACGTCCGCCGGGATCGGCGTCGGCATCTTCGTCGTCGTGCCGCTCAGCCAGGTGCTCATCGACGGCGTGGGCTGGCGCGACGCCTTCCGGACGCTCGGCGTCGTCATGGCGGTCTGGATCGTGCCGGCCGCGCTGTGGCTGGTCCGCGACCCGCCGCGCCCGGCGGCGGCGCCCGTCGGCGCGCGCGCCGGCGGCGGGGACGTCTCGCTGCGCCAGGCGCTGGCCACGCACCGGTTCTGGCTGATCGCCGTGGCGCAGGGGGCGGCCTCGTTCGTCAACCAGATGCTGCTCGCCCACCAGGTGGCCTACCTCGTCGACCACGGCGTCACGACCTTCGTCGCCGCCTCCGTCGTCGGCGTGGTCGGGCTCGGCTCGATCCTCGGCAAGGCGGGGGGCGGCTGGGCGTCCGACATGTTCGGGCGCGAGCTCACCTACACGGTCGGCATCGCGCTGGTGGCGGCCAGCATCGGCACGCTGGGGCTGGTCGCCCTGTCGCCCGCGCCGGTGTGGGCCTACCTCTACGGCGCCCTCGTCGGGGTCGGGTACGCGGTCACGGCGCCGCTCATGCCCGCGGTCGTCAGCGACCTCTACCGCGGACGGAACTTCGGCGCCATCTTCGGCGCCGTCCAGGTCGCCAACGCGGTGGGGGGCTCGGCGGGCCCGTGGGTCGCGGGACGGATCTTCGACGTGCGCGGGAGCTACACGGCCGCGTTCGTCATGGCGCTCGCCGCCGGCGCCATCTCGACCACCGCGCTGTGGTGGGCCGCCCCACGGCGGGGGCCCGATCGCCGGCCCTGAGCAGGTCTTTGGACTAACCGCGCACCGCGTCGTAAATGTCCGTCGTACCGGGCCGATTGCTTGACAGGTTGTGCACCCGCGGCTACACTCTCGCCACTCGTTCAGCCAGCCCTCCAGGAGTCTCGACCCACTGCCGTGAAGAGCGCCGGAGGCGACGTGACAGAGACGTTTCCCAGGCTCGTCCGCGAGAACGCGCGGACCCGGGGGAACCGCGTCGCCATCCGGGAGAAGGACTACGGCATCTGGCAGTCCTACACCTGGCGCGACTACTTCGAGCAGGCGCGCCTGATCGCCCTGGGGCTCGCGTCCCTCGGCTTCCGTCGCGGCGACAAGGTCGCCATCGTCGGCGACAACCGCCCGCAGCTCTACTGGGCGGTGCTCGCCACCCAGGCGCTCGGCGGCGTGCCGGTGCCGCTCTACCAGGACGGGATCGAGAAGGAGATGGAATACATCCTCGACCACGCGGAGGCCCGCTTCGCGATCGTCGAGGACCAGGAGCAGGTCGACAAGCTCCTGCACGTGCGCGCGCGGTGCCCGCGGCTCGAGACGATCGTGTACGACGACGCGCGCGGCCTGCGCGCGTACAGCGAGCCCTTCCTCATGTCGCTCGAGCAGCTGCAGGAGGCCGGACGGAAGTTCGAGGTCGGCCACCCGTCGTACTTCGAGGAGGAGGTCGACCGCGGCCGCGTCGACGATCCCGCCATCATCTGCTACACCTCGGGGACGACGGGCGTGCCCAAGGGCGCCGTCCTGTCGCACCGGAACCTGATCGTGACCGCGCGGAACGCCGCGGAATCCGAGCGCCTGCGAGACGACGAGGAGATCCTGTCGTACCTGCCGATGGCGTGGATCGGCGACCACATCTTCTCCTACGCGCAGTCCATCCTCGTGGGCTTCGCGATCAACTGTCCGGAGAGCGCGGCCACGGTGCTCCACGACCTGCGCGAGATCGGGCCCACCTACTTCTTCGCGCCGCCGCGCATCTGGGAGAGCCTGCTGACCAACGTGATGGTGCGCGTCGAGGACTCCGCGTGGCCGAAGCGCCGGCTCGTGCGCTTCTTCCTCGACCTCGCCCAGGATCTGGAGCGCGCGCGCCTGGCGGGCCGGGCGGCCTCGGGCTGGCGGCGCTGGCTCTATCCGCTCGGTCAGGTCCTCGTGTACGGTCCCCTGCGCGACAACCTCGGTCTGCGCCGGGTCCGTCGGGCGTACACGGCCGGCGAGGCGATCGGTCCGGAGATCTTCCTCTTCTTCCGGGGCCTCGGCATCAACGTGAAGCAGCTCTACGGCATGACCGAGGCCAGCGTGTTCGTCACCATCCAGCGAGACGGCGACGTGCGGCTGGACTCGGTGGGCACTCCGATCCCCGGCGTCGACCTGAAGATCTCCGACCAGGGCGAGGTCCTGTTCCGGAGTCCTGGCGTCTTCCAGGGCTACCACAAGAACCCTGAGGCGACGGCGCAGGTCATGGAGGACGGCTGGATGAAGTCGGGCGACGCTGGCTTCCTCGACGCCAGCGGCCACCTGAAGATCATCGACCGCGTGAAGGACGTGACCCGGCTGGCGACCGGGACGATCTTCGCCCCCAAGTACCTCGAGAACAAGCTGAAGTTCTCGCCGTACGTGAAGGAGGCCGTCTGCATCGGCCAGGACCGGCCCTACGTGACGGCGCTGATCAACATCGATCTGACCGCCGTCGGGAACTGGGCGGAGCGCCGGGGGATTGCATACACGAGCTACACCGATCTCAGCCAGAAGCCGGAGGTGGCGGAGCTGATCCGGCAGGAAGTCGAGCGCGTCAATGCGAGTCTGCTCGACGACGCCGTGCTGCGCGACGCGCAGATCCGCAAGTTCCTGATCCTCCACAAGGAGCTCGACCCCGACGACGAGGAGATCACGCGGACCCGCAAGGTCCGGCGCGGTCACATCGCCCAGAAGTACGCGGTCCTCATCGACGCGCTGTACGGCGATCGCGACCGGGTGCAGGTCGAGGCGCGGGTGACGTACGAGGACGGGCGCACCGGCACGGTGCGCGCCGACGTCCGGATCTGCGAGGCGGCGGCCGCCGCGGGGACGGCGGTGCGATGAGCGGCCCCGAGGCGCCCCACGGCGTTGCCGGGGCGCGTCCGAGCGCTGGGGGTGTGGGGGCCGAGGCGCGCCACGGCGTTGCCGGGGCGCGTCCGAGCGCTGGGGGTGTGGGGGCCATGTCGGGGCCCCCACTACTTTCGGTCGAGGAGGTCAGCGTGCGCTTCGGCGCCCTGCTGGCCCTGAGCAAGGTGAGCCTCGAGGTCCGGCGAGGGGAGATCCTGGCCATCATCGGTCCGAACGGCGCCGGCAAGACGACGCTGCTGAACGTCATCAGCGGCTTCTACCATCCCTACGAGGGCCGGATCCTGTTCGAGGGCCGGGACCGGACGCGACTGTCGCCGCCCGACGTGGCGGCGCTCGGCATCGCGCGGACGTTCCAGAACGTGGCGCTCTTCCGCGGCATGACCGTCCTCGACAACCTCATGACCGGGCGCCTCCTCAAGATGCGCGGCCACTTCCTGCTCGACGCGCTGTGGTGGGGCCCGGCCAGGCGCGAGGAGCTGGCCCACCGCGGCCGTGTCGAGCGGATCATCGACTTCCTCGAGATCCAGGCCATCCGCAAGACGCCCGCGGGCAAGCTGCCCTACGGCCTGCAGAAGCGCGTCGAGCTCGGGCGCGCGCTCGCCGCCGAGCCGACGCTGCTGCTGCTCGACGAGCCGATGGCGGGCATGAACGTCGAGGAGAAGGAGGACATGTCGCGCTTCGTCCTCGACGTCAACAGCGAGTTCGGCACCACCATCGCCCTCATCGAGCACGACATGGGCGTGGTGATGGACATCTCCGACCGGGTGGCCGTGCTCGACTACGGGCGGAAGATCGCCGAGGGCCCGCCCGAGCAGGTCCGGAAGGACCCGGCCGTGCTCGACGCCTACCTGGGGGCCGCGCATGAGTGAGCTGCTCTACGCGGTGCTCGTGGCGCCGTTCAAGGACATGGCCGGCTCGCCGACCTTCCTGGTGGAGGTGCTGCTGGGCGGCATCGCCACCGGGCTCATGTACTCCCTGGTCGCGCTCGGCTTCGTGCTCATCTTCAAGGCCTCCGGCGTCTTCAACTTCGCTCAGGGCGTGATGGTGCTCTTCGCGGCGCTGACGCTGGTGGGGCTCATGGAGAAGGGGCTGCCGGTGCCGGTCGCGCTCGTGCTGACGATGGCGGTCATGATCGCGCTGGCCTTCGCCATCGAGCGGGTGGTGCTGCGCCCGCTCGTGAACCAGGAGCACATCATCCTGTTCATGGCGACCATCGGGCTGAACTTCTTCCTCGAGGGCTTCGGCGAGATGCTCTGGGGCGCCAACGTCAAGCGGCTCGACGTCGGCATCCCGGACCGCACGCTGACGCTGGCGGGGATCCAGGTGAACCAGCTCGAGATGTCCGCCGCCGGCACCGCGGCGGTGCTGGTGGCCGTGCTCGCCGTCTTCTTCCAGCGCACGCGCATCGGGCGCGCCCTCCGCGCGGTGGCCGACGATCACGAGGCGGCGCTGTCCATCGGGATCCCGCTGAAGACCATCTGGATCATCGTCTGGTCGGTGGCCGGGCTGGTGGCCATCGTGGCCGGGATCATGTGGGGTGCCAAGAGCGGCGTGCAGTTCAGCCTCTCGCTCATCGCGCTCAAGGCGCTGCCCGTGCTCATCCTCGGCGGTTTCACCTCCGTGCCGGGGGCCGTCGTCGGCGGCCTCATCATCGGCGTCGGCGAGAAGCTGGGCGAGGTGTACTGGGGGCCGCTGGTCGGCGGAGCCATCGAGAACTGGTTCGCCTACGTCGTTGCCTTGGTCTTTCTCCTGTTCCGTCCACAAGGCCTGTTCGGAGAGCGGATCATCGAGCGGGTATGACGATACGACGGTGGATGCACAGCGGCGATCAAAACGGTCCAGATGCTAGGCGGCGACTGCGGCCCCGACCGAGGCGTATGCCGCATACGCCGCAGGGAGAGGGCGGAGTCGCCAACGACGCAGATGGGCCGTTTTCATCGCCGCCGTGTGGAGTCTGCTGGCGGTGATCTACCGGGAGGCGGGGCAGTTCAAGACTTCGTATGCGGCGGACCAGGCGATTTTTCCGGTCGTGCAGGATCGGGTGGTCGTGGTGGTGGCGATCGTGGCGGCGTTCGTCGTGCCGACGGTGATGGCGAACGAGTACTGGCTGCAGGCGGTGCTGATCCCGTTCCTGATCTACGCGCTGGCGGCGCTGGGCCTCAATCTGCTGACCGGGTACGCGGGACAGCTGTCGCTGGGGACGGGCGGGTTCATGGCGGTGGGCGCCTACTCGGCGTTCAAGCTGACGACCGCGTTCCCGCCGCTCAACATCATCGTCGTGTTCCTGCTGGCCGGGCTGATCGCGGCCGGCGTGGGGCTGCTCTTCGGCATCCCGAGCCTCCGCATCAAGGGCTTCTACCTGGCGGTGGCGACGCTGGCGGCGCAGTTCTTCCTCATCTGGCTCTTCAACAAGGTGCCGTGGTTCACCAACTACGCCTCGTCGGGCACCATCACGGCCCCGCCGCGGACCGTGCTCGGCGTCATGATCACCGGCCCGGAGGCGACGGCCGCCGCGCGCTACGTGACGGTGCTGGCCCTCGTCGCCGTCTTCGCGCTCGTCGCCAAGAACCTGGTGCGCGGGCGGGTGGGGCGCTCCTGGATGGCCATCCGCGACCGCGACATCGCGGCCGAGATCATCGGCGTGCGGCCCATGCGGACGAAGCTGCTCGCGTTCGGCATCTCGTCCTTCTACTGCGGTGTGGCCGGCGCCGCGTACGTCTTCCTGTATCTCGGCAGCGCCGAGACGCTCGCGTTCGACATCAATCTGTCGTTTCTCGTGCTGTTCATGGTCATCATCGGCGGGCTGGGCAGCGTGCTCGGCTCCTTCCTCGGGGCGGCCTTCATCGTGCTCGTCCCGATCTTCCTGACGAACGTGCCGCACATGGTCGGTCTCGGGCTATCGGTGGCGCTGCTGAAGCAGATCGAGCTCATGGTGTTCGGCGGGCTCATCATCTTCTTCCTGATCGTCGAGCCCCATGGTCTGGCCCGGCTGTGGCAGCTCACCAAGGAGAAGTTGCGGCTCTGGCCCTTCCCGCACTAGCAACCAAGGAGGACAAGCACATGAGAGGACGCACATTCGCGATCGCCGCCCTGGCGGTGCTGATCGCCGCCGGTCCGGCGGTGAGCCCGTCGCCGGTTGCCGCGCAGGGCAAGGAGATCTTCATCCCGCTGCTCGTGTACCGCACCGGGCCGTACGCGCCGAGCGGCATCCCGATCGCCAACGGCTTCGTCGACTACTTCACGCTCCTCAACGAGCGGGACGGCGGCATCAACGGCGTCAAGATCGCGTGGGAGGAGTGCGAGACGCAGTACGACACGAAGCAGGGCGTCGAGTGCTACGAGCGGCTGAAGGGCAAGGGCGCCGCGCTCGTGAACCCCTACAGCACGGG
>DASUPA010000491.1:0-4396 GCA_036276335.1 Candidatus Methylomirabilota bacterium
GCGCACAGCCGCCCGCCGCTTCGCTGCAGGAACGCGTGGACTGCCGGCGCCTTCCACGGACCGAACTTGGCGCGCCCGGGCGTGGTCACGCGCGCGACCTCGATACACGACTCGTGGATCCGATCGCGCCCGACGGTCCAGGCCACCGGCTGCCCGCCGGTGAAGCCCTGCCCGCACACCGAGCAGGTCGGTTCCTTGCGACGCATCTCGCCGAGCGTCGTCATCGGGCCGCGCGGCCGTCGAGCCATGGCCGCCCTTGCCGCGCAATTTCGGTGCCGGCGTGCGGCGGGTACGGACCCGCGCGAGAGGCGTCGTCGCGCGTTCGTAGGAAGTGCAATCCGAGGGAAGGCGCGAGGCCGGTCCTGGCACCGGCCCCGCAGAGAACGGGCGTCAGAGTCTCTCGGGCTCCTCGAGCATCGGGGGCGACGCGCTCGGGTAGTCGTCGTCGATCACTTCGACTTCGACGACATCGCCGACGCTGACGCCCTGGAGGTCCGCGCTCGGGCCCCGCAGCGCGAGGACGCCGATCGGCGTCTGGATGACCAGCGTGCCCTCCTGCGCATCCACCTTCAGCACGCGGCCGGTCATGATGCGCGGATTCTCCCGGCTCTCGTCCGCCGACCACGGCGTGTGCGACGTGACGCCGTCGTTCCGCGGCGGCATCGACTGCGCATCCGGGCTCGGCGTGGCGGCCACCGGGCCGGCGAGCGTCAGCCCAATCACGACCGCGGACAGGCTCACGAATGTCTTCATCACGACCCCCTTGCTTTTTCGGCCGTTCACCCCGAACGGGGGCAAGGGGCGTGCCACCGACGACGCCGGGCGGAGGCTCCGCGCCGCGCGGGATCAGAGCGGGATCGCGAGCAGCGTGTCGAAGCGGTTGCCGTCGCAGACGACGCGCCGCTCGCGCAGGAGCAGCACGCCGTGCGTGTCCGCGACGACGTCGAGGTAGCGGCCGGTCGCGAACAGGTCCATGCGTCCGTCGCGCATGATCCGCACGACGAGAAACGGCGTCTCCGCGCGCACGAGGCCGTCGGACTCGCCCACGATCGCCGGCAGCCCCACGAGGTGGCGGTACGTGTGGCGCTCGTAGACGTTCGCCTCGCGCAGCGCCGCCACGCGGTCGTGGAGCATGCCCGGCGAGTCGGCGTAGATCACGCCGGCCGCGTGCCCCTGCCGGTGGTTATCGGCCGTCGTGATGACGTAGAGGCACGGGTCCCCGAAGAAGCCCGGCCAGTCCTCGAGCCGGTCGTCGTCGAGCGCGCGCGCGTAGTCCGCGTTCAGCTGCGCGAGCCGCGGCTGCAGCAGGGACGCCGGCGCGGCCGTCAACACTCAGTAGCCCATGTAGCGGCGGTACGCCTTCCAGAAGCCGCGCACCGACGCCTCGGTGGCGCGCGTCTCCTGGGACTCCGCGCCGTCGCCGCCCATGTTGACGACCGAGACGTGATCGCCCGCCGCGGCGGCGCCGCGCTGGACGAAGCCGCCGACGCAGCCGTCCTCCATCGAGACGTAGCCGGCCGGCCCGACGAGGTTCGCCTGCTTGAGCCGGCGCCGCTCCATCGCCGGGTCGTCGTCCTCGAAGCCGAAGTACGTCCAGTGCAGCTCCATCGCGTCCGGACCCTTGGGCAACACCTGGCGCACGGCGAGGCAGTTCTGGATCTGCTGCAGCACGAAGTTCGGGAAGACGGTGAGGATCTGCAGCTGGATGCCGTCGCCGAACTCGTCGACGCCGTCGAGAAGGCTCGGGTCCATCAGCCGGTAGCCCTCGCGCTCCGAGCGGATGCCCTGCTCGCGATAGGCGGTCGAGGTCCGGTCCTCGGGACGGTTGATGGTGGTCGAGGCGTGGTGCCCGCCGTCGGCGCTCACGAGCACGCCGCCGGCCTGCGTGAGCCGCGTGATGCGGAACGTTCCGAAGAAGGCGTGCAGCAGGCTGGCGTGATAGGTGTCCTTCACGTTCTCGACGTAGAGCTTCCAGTTGTTCGGCAGCGCCTGCACGAAGCGGCCGAGCACCCGCACCGGCTTGCGCAGCACGCGCGCGATGCGGCCGAGGATCTCCGGGCCGATGTACGCCTCGAGCGGCGGCGTCTCCCCGGACAGCGTCGCGAAGACGAGGCCGTGCACGGTCGCCGTCCGCAGCGTGCGCGGCCCGTGGTCCGCCTTGCAGAAGCCGGCCGGCATCCCCCCGCGGCCGTGCGAGCCCTTCTCGAACGCGACGCCGGTGAGCGCGCCGCGGAGGTCGTACGTCCACGCGTGGTAGACGCACTGGAAGTGCTTCGCCGTCCCGGCGTCGTCGAGGGCAATCAGCGCCCCGCGGTGCGCGCACCGGTTCTCGAAGGCGTTGATGGCGCCGTCCTCGCCGCGCACGACGATGACCGGCATCTCCCCGACGAAGGTGGTGCGGAAGGCGCCGGGCCGTGCGACGTCCGACTCCAGGCACACGAAGCTCCACGCCGGGCCCTCGAAGATCCGCCGCAGCTCGTCGCGATAGTTCTCCGCGTCCTGGTAGACCCAGTACGGCACGCGGGCGAGGGTTGCGCCGGGCCAGCGGCGCGCCGAGTCGGGGAGCGCCATGGCCGGGAGAATACACCCGGTGCTACCATCCCGGCCATGGCGCGCGCCGGGGCGTGGCGACCAGGGAAGCGAGGATGACATGAAGGTGGAAGAGAAGCTCGTGAGGCTCGGATTCGAGCTGCCGTCGCTCGAGGACCTGTACCGGACGAACCCGTCGGGCGCGCACTACATCTCGCACTTCCCCGTGCAGAACCTCCTCTATCTGTCGGGGACGACGCCCCGCAAGAACGGGCAGGGGTACCTGCCCGGCGTCGTGGGCAAGGACCTGACCATCGAGCAGGGGCAGGAGGCGGCGCGCTACGCGGTCGTCACCACGCTGGCCGCCGTGAAGTACGCGCTGGGCGATCTCGATCGCGTGCAGCAGATCGTGCACCTGCTCGGCTTCGTGAACTCCGCCCCCGGCTTCAGCGACCAGCCGCGCGTCATCAACGGCGCCGCGGATCTCCTCGTCGAGCTCTTCGGCGACCGCGGCAAGCCCACGCGCGCGGCCATCGGCTGCCAGGGCCTCGGCGGCAACGCGTCAGTGGAGATCATCGTGACGCTGCTGTTCACCGGCAGCGACGTCCGCCCGCCGCTCGCCCGCGACCACGCCGAGAAATAGCGCCGCGATCGTCGGGATGGGGGGCGGCCCGGAGCCCCCCATCTTGTTGATCAAACGTCGCGGGCGCCGGAGGTCCGCTGCCGGAACTCGGCGGGAACCTCGCGGCCGGCGTCCGTGTAGGCGCGCCGGATGGCCTCGACGTTCGGGCTGAAGATGGTCTTGCGGTTGCCGCGCGCCCACTCGTTGGAGCCGCGCACCATGTCGAGCGAGCCCTGGAATCGCGGCATGACGTAGCGCGCGAAGAGCTCGTAGCTCTTGAGCGTCTGCTCGCGGTTGGCCCACTCGTGCGCGCGGAACAGCACGCCGCCGAAGCCGCCGGCGCTGAGCTCTTGCAGCCGCTCGATGCCGCGCACGACAGTCTCCACGGAGCCGACGAGGGTCGTGCCCATCTTGACGCCCTCGGTGAGCGGATCGTCGGAGCGGCCGGGCGGCCGCCCCAGCGTCTCCTCGAAGTACGTGATGGTCTCGTGCCGCTCGGCGCGCTTCACCTGGCGCATCGCCTCCTCGTCGTCGTCGGCGACGTGCACGTTGACCACGAGCTTCCAGTCGCGCCGGTCCATCGTCTTGCCGTGCTTGGCCGCCGTCTCCTCGGCGATCTTCCACTGGTTGGCCAGCATCTCCGGGCCGCCCGGCAGGCCGGCGCCGAGCGAGAGCACGCCGAGCCCATGCTTCCCGGCGGCGATCACGCCGGCCGGCGTGATGGTGCTGGCGACGGCGATCGGGAACCGCGGCGTCGTGTAGGGCGCCAGGTGGAGGCGCGCCTCGCGCAGCTCGAACCAGTCGGTCTTCAAGGTCACCGGCTCCTCGCACGCGAGCAGCCGCATGATGGCCTCCAGCGCCTCGTCCATGCGCGGGCGCTGCATGACCGGCTCGATGCCCATCATGTAGGCGTCGGAGACGAGCGCGCCGGGACCGCAGCCGAGCATGGCGCGGCCGCGCGTCATGTGGTCGAGCTGCACGAAGCGCTGGGCCACCAGCAGCGGATGGTGGTAGGGCAGGCTGGTGACGCCCGAGCCGAGCATGATGTGCTTCGTCCGCTCGGCGGCGGCGGCGATGAAGATCTCGGGCGAGGCGATGAGCTCCCAGCCCGCCGAGTGGTGCTCGCCGACCCAGACCTCGTCGTAGCCGAGGTAGTCGAGCCACTCGATCAGCTCCATGTCGCGGGAGAGCGCCAGCGTGGGGTTCTCGCCGATGCGGTGGAACGGCGCGAGGAAGATCCCGAAC
>DASUPA010000492.1:0-8830 GCA_036276335.1 Candidatus Methylomirabilota bacterium
GCGTGGGCCCGCTGGCTGGCCGACGCGGCCGCCGTGATCGTCATCGTGCAGACCGAGCGCCACGAGTTCGACGCCGGCCGCTGCGCGCAGAACATGATGCTGGCGGCGTGGAGCGAGGGCGTCGGCTCGTGCCCCGCGCACCTGCCCGAGCGTGAGCTCGGCCGGCTGCTCGGCGTCCCCGAGGAGCTACACGTCAACCGCGTGATCGGCGTCGGCTACGTCGACCCGGCGCGGCCGGCCGCGCCGCGGACGGTGGCGCGGCCACGCAAGCCGCTCGCGGAGCTCGTTCACTACGACCGCTGGTGACACGACCGCGGGCGAGCGCCGCGCACGAGCGCGGGTCGTAGGCGTCTAACTTGCAGCCGGGCGCACGCGGAGGTGACGCTCATGGCAAAGCGCTCGGCAGGCAAGACGACGAAGCAGGGCAAGGGCAAGCGCTCGACGCGCGGCGGCAGCCGCGGCAAGGCGACGCAGGACGGCAACAGCGGATCGAGCCGGGGCCGGACGGCCGGACAGCGTCGTCGCGGCGCCACGTCGGGCGGCGCGCGAAAGAAGGGCAGCCGCAGCCGATGATGACCATCGTCACCCGCGTCACGCTCAAGGAAGGCAGCGAGCCGGCGTGGGACGCGGCGATGCGGGAGCGGATGGAGTCGGCGAAGACCCAGCGCGGGTGGGTCAGTGGTCAGCTCGTGATTCCGCTCGACGGTCTCAACTCGCGCGTCATCATCGGAACCTGGGAGACGCGCGCGGACTGGGAGGCGTGGCACACCGACCCGAAGTTCCAGGAGACGCGCAAGCAGCTCCAGGGACTGGAGAGCGCGGCGAGCGAGGAGTGGTGGCACGAGGTCATCGCCGACGTCCGCCGCGCCGCGTAGCGGTCAGGACGCGGCGCGCATGCCCGAGCGCAGCTCGAACTCCTCCTGCAGCAGCAGCGAGGCGTTGGCGATGCGCGCCATCTTGCCGCAGTAGTAGCAGTGGATGAAGGCCGGCTCGTGCGCGATGAAAGTGCTGTGACACTTCACGCACCGATCCAGCGGCTGCGCGAGGAAGCGCTTGGCCGTCCGCTCGAGCACGATCTCGGGATCGAGCAGTGACACCACGCGCGCCGCCCGCGCCGGCGCCGCGGACACCGGTGCCGCCTTCGTCACCGGCTTCCGGCGCGCCCCCGCCCGTCTCATGGCGGACGCATTGTACATGAAGGCGTTCCCGCGCAAGCGGCTTGCCCGGCGCGGGCGGCTGCGCCATCATCAGCGTCATTCCACCGCACCACCGAAGGAGAGCCCATGACGCCACCCGTCGATCCCAACGAAGTCCTCATGACCGGCGAGAACTCGTTCATCCGCCTCAGCCCGGACGGCGGCAAGACGCTGTCGGACCGCTTCAGCCACTGGCGCGTGCTGTGGTGTCCCGACGGATCCGGCCACGCGCTGTTCGTCGACTCCGCCCTGCTGGGCGGCCAGGTCCGGGTGTACTCCGACAACCCGGCCGTCGCGCGCTGGCTCCAGAAGACGATCGAGACGATCCTCTACCCGAAGTTCGCCGACACGAATCTGTCGATCGTGCCGGCGCAGTTCACGCGCGCGGGCGCGCCGCCGAGCCCGGCCACGGAGACCATCGTCGGCGGCGGCGAACGCATCGTCATGACGTGGTCGGACACGATCGCGCCGTTCGTCCTGAACGCGCCGCCGGGCTTCCAGAACCGGCCCATCGGCGTCTTCAGCACGTTCTTTCCCGCGCGCTCCGCGCGCGTGGAGATCAACGGCAAGGTGCCGGACGGCAAGGTCTTCCCCGAGATGCGTGGCGACCGGCAGTCGTCGAGCGCCTGTCTCGCGTGGTCCGAGAGCTGGGTCAAGCCGCGCGGCTAGCGCGGGTCGCGCCGCGCGGCGGCGTACCTCACGCCGCCGCCGGTGCGACGTTCTGATTCGCGCGGAAGAAGTTCCCGGGATCGTAGGTCCGCTTGACGGCGGCGAGGCGGCCGTAGTTGGCGCCGTAGGCGGCGGCCACGCGGTCGGCCTCGTCGTCCCCGAGGTCGTTGACGTAGACGGCGCCCTCGAGGTACGGGGTCATCGCCGCGTGGAGCGCGCGGGTCCAGGCGATGTTCACCGCGTCGTCCTCCGGGCGGTCCCACTGCGACAGGATCAGCAGGTCCCACTGCTCGCGGCGATGCGGGAACGCCGTGGCGTCCGGCGCCACCCGCGCCGCGGCGCCGTGCATCTGCTGCAGCCCGATCTGCGTGTACGGCGAGGGGCGTCGGGCGGCGAAGTCCAGCAGGACGGCGATGGCGCCCACGTCGAGCCGGCGCAGGAACCCGGCCTTCCAGTAGTGGCGCCGCCCGCGCGGGAAGGCGTCGTCGCCGCCGCGCTGCAGGTCGACGTAGCGCATCGGCGCGATCATGTCGGCCAGCGGCGTCAGGAGCGTGCGCAGCGGCTTCAGGACTCGCTCTCCCGCGTCGAGCGGGCCGCACCACGCCACGGCGAGGCCGAGGAACGGCGCGCCGTCCGGAAGCGTCCCCACCCCGGCGTTCACGGAGAGCTCGTCGGGGCACTCGCGCGCGAACGCCTCGTAGAAGCGCAGGACCCGCACGCCCTCGGCCAGGGGGAACGCGATCCCGCCGCCCAGCACCGGGCCCACCGGGTGGAGCCGGTACTCGAACGAGGTGACGATCCCCACGTTGCCGCCGCCGCCGCGGACCGCCCAGAACAGGTCGGCGTGCTCGGTGGCGCTCGCGGTGCGGAGCTGCGCGTCGGCGGTGACGATGTCGACCGACAGCACGTTGTCGCAGGCGAGGCCATGCTTGCCGTTCAGCCAGCCGATGCCGCCGCCCAGCGTCAGCCCGGCGATGCCGGTGGGCGAGACGATCCCCGTCGGCGTGGCGAGCCCGAAGGCCTGGCAGTCGTGGTCCAGCTCCGCCAGCGTGAGGCCCGGCTCGGCGCGCGCGGTGCGCCGGATGGGGTCCACCCGGCACGCCTTCATCGGCGCGAGGTCGATCATGAGCCCGCCGTCGCTCACCGCCTTGCCGGAGACGTTGTGCCCGCCTCCGCGCGCGGAGACCGGGAGTCCTTCCGCGCGCGCGAAGGCCACGGCGGCGGCGACGTCCGCGGCGCCGGCGCAGCGGACGATCACCGCCGGCCGGCGATCGATCATCGCGTTGTAGACGCGCCGCGCCCGGTCGTACTCCGGGTCGCCCGGCGTGAGCGCCGCGCCGCGCAGACGGGCGCGAAGGTCGTCGAGCGCTGCCGTGCTGATCATGCTGAGCCTCCCCTCGTTACGAGCGGGTGGTGGCGCGCGCGGGGTCCGGGCGGCTGAACCGGCTGCGATACGCCGCCGGGCTCACGCCGAGCGTCCGGCGGAAGGCGAGGCGCATCGTCTCCGGGCCGCCGAAGCCGCACGCGGCCGCGATGTCGGACACGCCGCGCGCGGTGCTCTCCAGCAGCCGGCGCGCCGCCTCGACGCGCGTGCGCTCCACGAAGCGCGCCGGCGTCATTCCGACCTGGCGGACGAAGACGCGGAAGAAGTTGCGCGGGCTCATGTGCACGCGGCGCGCGAGGGCGTCGACGCCGAGGTCCGCGCCCGGATGATCGAGCACCCACGCCTGGAGCTCGCGGAACGGCTCGCGCTCGGCGAGCTGGCTCGACAGCTGCGCGCTGAACTGGGCCTGGCCGCCCGGACGCTTGAGGAACAGCACCATGCGCTGGGCCACCTTGAGCGCGACGCCGCGGCCCAGGTCCTCCTCGATGAGCGCGAGCAGCAGGTCCAGGCCCGCCGTGGCGCCGGCCGACGTGTAGACGTGGCCGTCGCGGACATAGATGGGATCGGCCTCGACGCGCACGCGCGGGTAGCGGGCGGCAAGCGCGGCGCAGTCCGCCCAGTGCGTCGTCGCGCGCCGGCCGTCGAGGAGCCCCGCCTCGGCGAGCACGAAGGCGCCCGTGCACAGGCCGACGACCCGCCGCGTCCGAGGCGCCAGCCGGGCGAGCCAGCGGACGAGATCCGGATACCGCCGCGCGTCCTCCGGCCCGTCGATGCCGGTGACGATCAGCGTGTCGATGGGGCCTCGCACGTTGCGGAAGGAGCGCTCCGCCACCAGCCGTAGCCCGGTCCACGCGCGGACGGTGACGACCGGGGACACGACCTCCGCGAGGTACCCGGGATCCGCGCCGCCCGCGGCCGCCAGGACCTGGCCCGCGGCGTACAGCGCGTCGAGCGCGCCGCCCACCTCGACGACCTCCTGGCAGGGCATCGCGACCATGACCACGCGGCGCGGTCCCATGAGCGTCCTCCGTGCGGCAGTTGTCTCACCGCGGGGGAATGTCGGCAATGCCATTCAGCCCAAGGATCCTGCCACCGGACGCGGGTCCGCCGGCGCCGTGCGGGCCTGCGCCGGGATGTTACCATCTGACGGATGAGCGAGTCGGAGCCGCGCGGCAACTTCATCCGGGAGATCGTCGAGGAGCACAACCGCTCCGGCCGCTTCGACGGCAAGGTGATCACCCGCTTTCCGCCCGAGCCCAACGGCTACCTCCACATCGGGCACGCCAAGGCGATCCACATCGACTTCGGCCTCGCGCGGGACTACGGCGGCCGCTGCCACCTGCGCTTCGACGACACCAACCCCACCAAGGAGAGCCAGGAGTACGTCGACGCGATCATGGAGGACGTGCGCTGGCTGGGCTTCGACTGGGGCGCGCACCTCTACCACGCCAGCGACTACTTCGAGCAGCTCTACGCGTGGGCCGAGCGACTGATCGAGGCGGGCCGCGCCTACGTCGACGACCTGACCGCGGACGAGATCCGCGATCACCGCGGCACGCTCACCGAGCCGGGTCGGCCGTCGCCGTACCGCGACCGCCCGGTGGCGGAGAACCTCGACCTCTTCCGGCGCATGCGCGCGGGCGAGTTCCCAGACGGCAGCCGGACGCTGCGCGCGAAGATCGACATGGCGAGCGGGAACATCAACCTGCGCGACCCCGTCATGTACCGGATCCGCAAGGCCACGCACCAGCGCACCGGCGACCGGTGGTCCATCTACCCGATGTACGACTGGGCGCACGGCCAGAGCGACTCCATCGAGGGCGTGACCCATTCCATCTGCACGCTCGAGTACGCCGACCACCGCCCGCTCTACGACTGGTACCTCGACGCGCTCGGCATCTTCCACCCGCAGCAGATCGAGTTCGCGCGCCTGAACCTGTCGCACACGGTGATGTCGAAGCGGAAGCTGCTCCAGCTCGTGGAGGAGCGCGTCGTGAGCGGCTGGGACGACCCGCGCATGCCCACCATCGCGGGCCTGCGCCGCCGCGGCTACACGCCCGAGGCGATCCGCGACTTCTGCGAGCGGATCGGCGTGGCGAAGTCCGACAACGTCGTCGAGCTGGCGCTCCTCGAGCACTGCGTCCGAGAGCACCTCAACAAGACGGCCGCGCGCCGGATGGCGGTCCTCCGCCCGCTCCGGCTGGTGATCGAGAGCTACCCCGAGGGCCAGGTCGAATGGATGGAGGCGGTGAACAATCCCGAGGATCTGTCCGCCGGCACGCGGAAGGTCCCCTTCGGCCGCGAGCTCTGGATCGAGCAGGACGACTTCCGCGACCCCGCGCCGCCGAAGTACTTCCGGCTCACGCCTGGCGCGGAGGTCCGTCTCCGCTCCGCGTACGTCGTGACGTGCACCGGCGTGGAGCGCGACGCGGCCGGCCGCGTCGTCGCCGTGCGCGCGACGCACGATCCGGCCACGCGCGGCGGTGAGGCGGGCCGGAAGATCAAGGGCACGATCCACTGGGTGTCGGCGGCGCACGCCGTGGACGCGGAGGTGCGCCTGTACGACACGCTGTTCTCCGCGGCGAGGCCCGACGACACCGACGACTGGAAGACGGCGATCAATCCGGGCTCGCTCGAGACGCTGACCGGGTGCCGGGTCGAGCCGGCGCTGGCCGACGCCAGCCCCGACGTGCGCTTCCAGTTCGAGCGGACCGGCTACTTCGTCGCCGACCGACGCGACTCGCGGCCGGGGCGGCCGGTCTTCAACCGCACCGTCGGTCTCCGGGACACCTGGGCGAAGATCGAAGGCGCGTCCCGGCGGTAGCCCATGAAGCGCCTCGCCGCGCTCGTCGGCATCGGCGCGATCGTCGTCTTCGCCGTCTTCCTGGTCCGCGAGACGGCCGCCGTCGTCGCGCTCGCCCGGGACGTGGATCCCGTCCTCGCGCAGGTCGTCCTCTGGACGCTCGTCACCGTCTACGCCGTCTGCTTCCTGGGGCCGGCCGTCTACTTCGCCACGCTTCCGAGACCCCTGGTACCGCCGGCCGGCGGCAGGCCGGACGAGCTGCAGCGGTACCTGGCCAGTCTCGCCGCCCGCCTGCGGCGCAATCGCGCCCTGAGCGGCCTGGAGGTCTCCGACACGCGGGAGAGCCTGGAGGCCGCGGTGAAGGTGCTCGACCGCGCGGCGGACCGCATCATCACGCGTGAGGCCTCGCTCGTCTTCGTGAGCACGGCGCTCTCGCAGAGCGGCCGGCTCGACGCGCTGTTCGTCCTCGTCGTCCAGGGGCGGCTGATCTGGAAGCTGGCCCGGCTCTACCGGCAGCGGCCGGCCCTGCGCGAGATGCTCTACCTGTACGGCAACGTGGGGGCGACCATCTTCGCCGCCGAGTCGCTCGAGGATCTGGACCTGGCCGAGGTCGTGGAGCCGATGATCCCGCCGCTCCTGGAGGCGGCGGGGGTCGGGGCGACGGTGGTCCTGGCGCCGATATCCACGGTCCTCGCCGACTCGCTGCTCCAGGGGACGGTCAACTCCTTCCTGACCTTTCGCACGGGCTGCATCGCCAAGCGCTACTGCGCAGGACTGCCTCTCCCCGACCGGCGCAGCGTCCGCCGGACGGCAACCCGGGAGGCGGCGTCCATGCTCCGCGGCGTCGTGATCGACCTGGCCGGGACGGTGGCCTCCTCCGTGTGGCAGAAGGCGAGGGACGTCGTCGCGAACCGCACCCGGCTCACCGTCGGGAGAGCCGCGAGCTTCGTCACCGGTGGTCCCTTCGGCACGGCGCTGTACGAGGCCGTCCGGAAGGCCGCGGACACGCGCGTGTTCACGCGCCGCCGCCCCGCGGACACGCCGCCGCTGGCGCAATCCGGCGGCGAAGGGGCCTGACCGCGAAAGCTTGACGTTGCGGGCGGGCGCGACTACGGTTGCCCCGTGTACGCCGCGCACTTCGGTCTGACCGAGCGGCCGTTCTCGCTCGCTCCCGACCCTCGTTACCTGTTCCTCAGCGACGGCCACCGGGAGGCGCTGGCGCACCTCGTCTACGGGCTCCAGGGCGGCGGCTTCGTCCAGCTGACCGGGGAGGTCGGCACCGGCAAGACGACGGTATCCCGGGCCTTGCTGGACCAGCTTCCCCCCGAGGTCGACGTGGCGATGGTCTTCACGCCACGCGTCACCGCCGTCGAGCTGCTGGCGACCGTGTGCCAGGAGCTGCGGATCGACGTTCCGCCCGACACGGCCAGCGCCAAGGTGCTCGTCGACGCCCTGTCGCGGAGGCTGCTCGACACGCACGCCCGGGGCCGCCGGACGGTGGTCATCATCGACGAGGCGCAGAACCTCAGCATGGAAGTGCTGGAGGAAGTCCGGCTCCTGACGAACCTCGAGACGACCCGCGAGAAGCTCCTGCAGGTCATCCTGATCGGCCAGCCGGAGCTGGTCGAGATGATGCAGCGGCCGGAGCTCCGCCAGCTCGCGCAGCGCGTGACGGCTCGCTATCACCTCCGGCCCTTCAAGCTCGCCAGCACCGAGGCCTACGTGCAGCACCGCCTCGAGGTCGCAGGAGGGCGGGAGCCGATCTTCACCCGCGCGGCGCTGTGGATCGTGCACCGGCGGTCGGGCGGCGTCCCGCGGCTCATCAACAACATCTGCGATCGCGCCCTCCTCGGCGCGTTCGCGCGGGGCAAGCGACGGGTCACGGCCGGCATCGCGCGACGGGCGGCGGCCGAGGTGCTCGGCCCGGGCATCGGCCAGTACATCCTGGAGACGGGCGTGGCCGGCGCCGTCATCGCGGCCATCCTCGCCGGCGCGACGCTGCTGCATCCGAACGCGCTCGAGTACGTCAAGGGCTGGTGGGCCAAGCGGATCATGCCGCACGCCGTCGCCATGGCCCCGGGCGACGCCGCGGGCGTCACGCTGCCGCCCGCGGTGGCGGCGCCGGCCGTCGCGGTACCCGAGGCGCGCGCGGCTCTCGGGACGCTGCTGGACGGGACCCGGGATCAGGACGCCGCCTTCGCCCGCCTGTTCGCGGCCTGGGGCGAGGACTACGGCAAGCGCGCCGACCAGACGGGCTGCGACTACGCGCAGCGCGTGGGGCTGCGATGCTTCAGCAAGGCCGGCACGTGGACGCTGCTGCGGCGTCTGGACCTTCCGGCGATGCTGACGCTGACGATGCCCGGCGGCCGCCGCTACGTCACCCTGACGCAGCTCCGGGACGACACGGCGACGCTCGACATCGGCGGCAAGGCGGTCGCGGTGCCCCTCGCCGACATCGATCGATACTGGGACGGGAGCTTCCTGGTCGTCTGGCGCGTGCCGGGGCTCGGCACGACGGTCCTGCGCCCGGGCATGGCCAGCTACGACGTCGTCTGGCTGCGCGAGCGGCTGGCCGCCGGCGCGAGCGCGCCGAAGGAGCCCACGGTGTACGACGAGGAGCTGGCGCGCCGTGTCGTCGCGTTCCAGCAGGCGAACGGCCTGACGCCGGACGGCGTCCTCGGCGACGAGACGCTCCTTCGTATCGCGGCGACGGCACCGGACGCGCGGATGCCCTCGCTCTCGCAGGCGAGGCCCTGACGTGTCGTACATCCTCGATGC
>DASUPA010000493.1:0-2193 GCA_036276335.1 Candidatus Methylomirabilota bacterium
AGCGCCTGCTCCCGGCGCCGGTGCCCGTCGACGCCGCGGACCTTCAGCGGGTAGGCGACGTTGTCGAGCGCGCTCATGTGGGGGAAGAGCGCGTAGGCCTGGAACACCACGCCGAGATCGCGCGTCCGCGGCGGCGCCGCGGTCACGTCGGCGCCGTCGATGACGATGCGTCCGCGCGCCGGCGCCAAGAACCCGGCGGCGAGCTTGAGCACGGTGGACTTGCCGGAGCCGCTGGCGCCGATGACCGCCACCAGCTCCGCCGGCGCCACGGCGAGGTCCAGCCCATCCATGCGGAACCCCGAGCCCGGGTAGGCGAACGCCACGTTCTCGAACGCCAGCGTGGAGGCCGTCATGCCGAGGCCGGACCGGCGGCGCCGGCGCCCCGGGCGGCGAGCGAGCCGGTGACCGAGCCCAGCACCGCCAGCGCCAGGAGGATCGTGGTCGCCGCGCACGCGAAGCCCGTGGCCCCGTAGAACGCCTGGAGCAGCACCACCGGGTACGGGCGCGTGAGGAAGCCGGCCACCAGGTTCGAGAGCTGGAACTCGCCGATCGACAGCGCGGCGACGGTCACGAGCCCGCTGCCCAGGCTGTGCCGGACGGAGGGCAGCACGATGTCGAGGAAGCGCCGCGGCCCGGAGGCGCCGAGGGACTCCGCCGCCTGCAGCATGACGCCGAGGCGCAGGTGCCGCATGTCCGCTACCAGCGTCTGTACGATGTAGGGCAGGGTGAGCACCACGTGCCCGGCGACCAGGACCCAGAGGCTGCCGAGATAGGGCAGCGCGTCGCTGCTGAAGACGAGGACGAAGCCGAAGCCGAGCACGAGCGGCGGCACCGCGATCGGCAGGAGCGCGATCAGCCGCGCCGCCGCGCGAACCCCGCGCGAGCCGGCGCTGTAGATGGTGTACGCGAGCGGGAGGCCGAGCAGCGCGGTGAGGACGCACGTCGCCGCCGCCACCTCCAGGCTGACGACGAACGCGCGGCGAAAGCTCCCGTCCGACCAGACCTCGAGATACCAGCGACCCGTCAGGCCGTGCGGGAGGAGCGTGTTGAGCCAGATCTCTCCCACCGAGCCGACGACGAGGAGGACGATCGGGAGAGCCAGGTACGCCAGGTAACAGCCCGTCACCCATGCCATGCGCCAGAGACCTCTGCGCCCGCGCGCCACGCGAGCCGTGCGAGCGCAGAGTGTAGCACGCGGCCCTGCCGGCCGACGCCGGCGGGGCCGTGGCCGCGGCGCGGCGCGTACGTTGACGTGTCCACCCGCCTCGTGAGATAGGTCCGGCCATGGCGGCGCGCTACGACGTCATCGTCATCGGGGCGGGGATCTCCGGCATGTACCAGCTCCACCGGCTGCGGGAGCTCGGCCTGCACGCGCGCGTGTTCGAGGCGGGCGACGGCGTCGGGGGTACCTGGTACTGGAACCGCTATCCCGGGGCGCGGTTCGACTCCGAGTCGTGGACCTACGGGTACTCCTTCTCGGACGAGATCCTGCGCGCGTGGGAGTGGAGCGAGCACTTCGCCGCCCAGCCCGAGACGCTGCGCTACTGCAACTTCGTGGCGGACACGCTGGACCTGCGCCGCGACATCGAGTTCCGCTGTCGCATCGGGGCCGCGGCCTACGACGAGGTCGCCGGCGAGTGGGAGATCCGGGCCGAGGACGGCCGGCGCGCCCGGGCGCGGTACCTCATCACGGCCATCGGGCCGCTGTCGGCGCCGACCATGCCCGATATCTCCGGCGTCGAAAGCTTCCGCGGCGAGGCGTACCACACCGGCCTGTGGCCGCACGAGCCGGTCAGCTTCGCGGGCAAGCGCGTGGCGGTGATCGGCACCGGAGCGACCGCGGTGCAGGCCATCACGGAGATCGCCAAGACCGTCGGCCACCTCGCGGTGTTCCAGCGCACGCCGAACTGGTGCGCGCCGCTGCACAACGGCCCCATCGACGCGGCCACCCAGGCGCGCATCAAGGCCACGTACCCGGAGATCTTCGCGCGCTGCCGCCAGTCGTTCGGCTGCTTCATCCACGACGCCGACCCGCGCAAGGCGCTGGAGGTGAGCCCGGAGGAGCGCGAGGCATTCTTCGAGAAGCTCTACCGCGAGCCCGGCTTCGGGATCTGGATGGGCAACTTCCGCGACGTGCTGGTCGACGAGCGGGCCAACGCCACGATCACCGAGTTCATGCGCCGGAAGATCCGC
>DASUPA010000494.1:0-15855 GCA_036276335.1 Candidatus Methylomirabilota bacterium
CTCGTGCGACTCGATCTTGACGACGTCGGCGCCGAGGAGCGCCAGCTGGTAGGTCCCGTACGGGCCCGCGAGATAGCGGGTGAAGTCGAGGATCCGCACGCCGGCGAAGGGCTTCGTCATGCCTGCTCGCGCTTGGCCCTCGCGATCGCCTTGCTCGCGTCGAACTCCCGGCGCCGCTCCTCGATCTGCTCGGGCGTCATCCGGTCGAGGTTCGAGAAGTCGAGCTTCCACGCGGCGTCGTCGGCCCACCGCAGCGGCGACTGCACGGTGGTGCGCGCCACCGGCGCCGTCTCCAGCACGCGCAGCGCCAGCTCCAGCGTGAGCGCCTGCGACTCGCCGTCGAAGGGGCGGCCGGCGGCGTTGCCGAGGGGGAAGTCGCTGAAGAGGAAGCGCGGGACGCCGCAGTGCTCCACGATGTCCTTGGCGCATCCCATGATCACGGTCGGGATGCCGTTCGCCTCGAGATGCCGGGCGGCCAGACTCACGGTCTGGTGACACACCGGTCAGTTCGGAACCAGGAGCGCGACGTCGGCGCCGTCCTCCCGGCAGCGCCGCAGCAGCTCGGGCGCGTCCGTCTCCATCGTCACGCGCTGGCTGCGGTTGGTCGGCGCGCCGTGGAAGCGCGGCGCGAGGGCGCCGAGGCGGCCCGCCTTCACCGCCCGCTGCAGCTGCGCCAGCGGGAACCACGTGCTCGGGTCCTCCGCCCGCGTGTGGACGCGGTCGTAGCCGACGTGCGAGATGCGGACGTCGGGGATCGCGTCGGTCGAGTCGGAGTAGACCTCGTAGAACTTCGCGGCGGCGTTGTACGGCGCACCGGGCCCCTGGTCGCCCGCGCCGGGCTGGAACGGCGCGGCCGTCGTGATGAGCGCCAGGCGCGACTGCGCGAGCGGCCTCGCGAGGGGCGTGAAGGGCACGTCGGTGAAGTGCGCCCAGCGATAGGCCGGGTAGCCGAGCCGCTGGTAGTAGTCGCGCGTGCGCTGCATGTAGGGGATCGGCACGTCGTGCTCCCGGGCAGCCGCCATCGGGTTCTCCTTGTGATGGGATGGTACACCAGCCGCTCCGGGGAGCGGCTCGGCGCCGCTGGTACCATCGAGCCCATGGGAGGGTTGTGAGCCGCATCCTCAACCCCTTCGTGGTCGTCATCAGCGCGATCCTGGCCGCCGGCTACGCGTACCTGGCGTGGCGGCTGACGTCGTCGCCCGCGGGGAGCCTCGCCCTGGCGCTGCCGTTCCTCGCGATCTGGGCGGTGCCGATCGTGTACTGGATCGGCGAGCGGGAGAGCCGGGGCAGGCTCGACGAGCTCGTCCACGCGCTCGCCTATCTCTCCGTGGCGTGGCTCAACTTCGTCCTGGTGCTCACGGTGGCCCGCGACGTGGTGCTGCTCGCGACGGCCGCGCTGCCGCCGCTCGCGGCGGCCCACGCGACGCTGCTCGACGCGGGCGTGGCCTGGGTCTTCGTCGGGGCCGTCGGCGCGGTGGGCGCCGGCGCGCTGGCGGCGCTGCGAGGGCCGCACGTGCGTCACGTCGACATCCCGGTCGACGGGCTCGACGCGGAGCTCGAGGGACTCCGGATCGTGCAGATCAGCGATCTCCACGTGGGACCCACCATCGGCGCCGCGTACGTGCGTCGGGTCGTCGAGATGACCGAGCAGCTGGCGCCGGACGTGATCGCGCTCACGGGCGACATCGTGGACGGCCCGATCCGGCGCCTAGCGCCGCACGTGGCGGCGCTGGAGCGGCTCGCGACCGGGGGCCGCGCGTTCCTCGTGCTCGGCAACCACGACTACTACGCCGGCGCCGCCGCGTGGACCGCGCACTTCGAGGCGATGGGCCTCCGCGTGCTGCGGAACTCGCACGTCACCCTCGAGCACGGCGGCGCGCGGCTGGTGATCGGCGGCGTGATCGACTTCGCCGCCCGGCACACCGATCCCGACGCCCGGCCCCGTCCCGATCTCGCCGTCGACGGGGCCGCGGAGCCCGCCTTCCGGCTGCTCCTGGCGCACAACCCGAAGATCGCGCCGGCCGCCGAGCAGGCGGGCTTCGACCTCCAGCTGTCGGGCCACACGCACGCCGGGCAGTTCTTCCCGTGGACGCTCGCGATCCACCTGGTCCACGGGCCGCACGCCGCGGGGCTCTCGCGGCGTGGCCGCATGTGGGTCTACGTCAGCGCGGGCACGGGCACCTGGGGCCCGCCCGTGCGCTTCGGCACGACGCCGGAGCTGACGGTCCTGCGCCTCGTGCGGAGCCCGGCGCTGCGCGTCGACGCGCTCGGCGCTATCCGGCGGCGGCCTGCCTGGACGGCGCGGAGCCCGCGAGCCTGGCCGGGGGCTTGGCGCCGCCCGTGCGCCGGTGCGTCCAGTTCCCGCACCGAAGGGCGTGCGCCCTGACGATCGCGGTCAGGTCCTCGCCGCAGCGCGGGCACGAGATCGCGGTGTCGCTCCGCACCAGCCAGCCGAGCCGGTACGTGTCCTGGCACCGCTCGCACGGGACGAGGTGCTGGCTGCAGTAGAGGAACATGATGGCCCGGGCGTCCGCGTCGAGGACGTCCATCGACTCCGACGCGCCCGCCACGACGATCCACCTGCCCGCCGCCAGCACGGCATCGCGCTCGGCGCGCGCTCGACGCTCCTCGCGTGGCTGCGGCCGCTCGGCCTCCGAGCGGCTCCGCGCGTCCGCCTCGCGACGATCGAGGACGACGCGGACGCCCGGCCCCGCGAGCGTCTGCTGAAGACGGCGGCACGCCTCCGATTCGGCGCGGGGCACGACGACCAGCAGGGACGGTGACGGTTGTTCGTTCATGGCAAGCCCTCCTGTTGACACCATCCAGCTTATGGGGGAGGCGCTCGCTCCACCGCCCGTTTTCTCGCGGCTCCGGACGCGTGCCGACCGGGCACCACGCGGGGGCGCCTGTCCATCCGTTGTCCATCGACCGGGCGCCGTGCCACGAGCGCGACGGGCGGTGGCCGCGGTCCACGTAGAATGAGCGCGCGATGTGGCGGCCCGCCGTGGAGCTCCGGAAGGTCAGCAAGTCGTATCGTGAGGCCGAGGTCGAGCGCGTGGTGCTGCGCGACGTGTCGGTCACCATCGCGAGCGGCGAGATCGCCGTGCTGGTCGGGCGCAGCGGCTCCGGCAAGTCGACGCTGCTCAACGTGATCGCGGGCATCGACCGCCCGAGCGCGGGCACGGTGCTCGTGGACGGCACGGACCTCACCGCGCTCGACGAGCAGGCGCGCACGCGCTTCCGCCGCCGCCACATCGGGTTCGTCTTCCAGTTCTTCAACCTCATTCCCTTGCTGACGGTCGAGGAGAACCTGCTCCTGCCGCTCGAGCTGAACGGACGCGCGGACCCGGCGGGTGTCGCGCGGGCGCGCGCGCTGCTCGAGCGGGTCGGGCTCGGCGGGCGCGGGGACAGCTTTCCCGACCGGCTGTCGGGCGGCGAGCAGCAGCGGGTCGCCATCGCGCGGGCGCTCGTCCACGAGCCCGCGCTCATCCTGGCCGACGAGCCCACGGGCAACCTCGACGCGGAGACGGCCGCCGGCGTGCTGGAGCTGCTCGACACGCTCGCGCGCGAGGCGGGCCGCACCGTGCTGATGGTGACCCACAGCCGCGAGGTGGTGGGCGTGGCCGATCGCATCTTCACCATCCAGCGCGGCGCGCTGGTCGAGCGCCCGCGGTGCTGACCGGCCAGCTCGCGCGACTGGCCGGGCGGCAGCTCTCGTCGCACCCGTGGCAGCTCGGGCTGGCCATCCTCGGCATCGCGCTCGGCGTGGCGGTCGCGGTGTCCATCGACCTCGCCAACGGCAGCGCGCTCCGCGCGTTCGGCCTGGCCACCGAGGCGGTCAGCGGGCGGGCGACGCACCAGGTCCTCGGCGGCCCCTCGGGGCTGCCGGAGGAGCTCTATCGCCGCCTGCGGCTGGATCTCGGCGTGCGCCGGGCGGCGCCGATCGTCGAGGGCGACGTCGTGGTCGCCGGCCGCGCGGGACGGACGCTCCATGTCCTCGGGATCGATCCCTTCGTCGACGGCGAGTTCCGCCCGTACCTCGGCGGCGACGAGCGTCGCGAGGCCCGCGGCCGCGACCTGCTCTCCCGCGCGGCCGAGCTGGTGGGCCGGAGCGGCACCGCCCTGCTCGCCGCCTCCACCGCGGGCGAGCTCGGGGTCGGGGTGGGCGGTGAGCTCGCCGTCGAGGTCAGCGGACACGGCCGCGCGCTGACCCTCGTCGGCCTGCTCCAGCCGGCCGATCCCGCGAGCGCGCGCGCGCTCGACGGGCTGCTCGTGACGGACGTCGCCACCGCCCAGGAGCTCTTCGGCGCCGTCGGCCGCCTGACGCGCATCGACCTGATCGTCGAGGACGCCGCGCTGCTGCCGCGCATCGCGGAGACCCTGCCGCCCGGCGCGGACCTCGCGGCCGCCGGGACGCAGGCGGGCGCGACGGCGCGCATGATCCTCGCCTTCCAGTGGAACCTCACCGCGCTGTCGCTGCTGGCGCTCCTCGTCGGCATGTTCCTCATCTACCAGACGATGACCTTCTCGGTGGTGCAGCGGCGGCCGCTGATCGGCTCGCTGCGCGCGCTCGGCGTCACGCGCGGCGAGGTGTTCGCGCTCGTGATGAGCGAGGCGGCGGTGATCGGGCTCGTCGGCACCCTCGCCGGCCTCGCGCTGGGGTTCGCCATGGCGCAGGGGCTGCTGCGGCTCGTCACGCGCACGATCAACGATCTCTACTTCGTGCTGTCCGTCCGCGACGTGACGCTGGACCCGCTGACGCTCGTCAAGGCGGTGCTGCTCGGCCTCGGCGCCACCGCGCTGGCCGCGCTGGCCCCCGCGCTCGAGGCGACCGCCGCGCCGCCGCGCGTCGTCATGAGTCGCGCGGCGCTCGAGACGCGGGCCCGGCGCGGCGCCCACCGGGCCGGGTGGCTGGGCGCCGGCGTCATCGCGGCGGGCGCCGCGGTCCTGGCGGTGCCGGGCGGCATCGTCCTGGGCTTCGCCGGGCTGTTCCTCGTGATGGTGGGCTGCGCGCTCGTCACTCCCGCCGCCGCCCTGCTGCTCCTGCGGCCGCTCCATGGTGTCGCCGGCGCGCTCTTCGGCCTGCTCGGGCGGCTCGCCACCCGCGGCATCGCGGCCGCGCTGTCGCGGACCGCGGTCGCGATGGCGGCCCTCATGATCGCGGTGGCGGCCGCCATCGGCGTCGGCGTGATGATCGCGAGCTTCCGGGAGGCGGTGACGCGCTGGCTCGAGGGCACGCTCCGCGCGGACGTCTACGTGTCGGCGCCCAGCTCGGTGGGCAGCCGTCCCGACGCCACGCTCGATCCGGCGCTGGCGGCGCGGCTGGCCGCGACGCCGGGCGTCGCGCGCGCCAGCACCTCGCGCGGCGTGGCGGTGCAGAGCCCGCACGGGCCGGTGCAGGTGGTGGCGCTGGACGTCGATCCCGCGCGGCCGCCGCGCTGGCGGTTCCGGGAGGGCGGCGCCGGCGGCGTCTGGGACGGCGACGCCGTCATCGTCTCCGAGCCGTACGCCAATCGCCACGGCACCGGCGCCGGCGACGCCGTGCGGCTGCGCACCGACCGGGGCGAGCAGGCGTTCCGCGTGGCCGGTGTCTTCTACGACTACGGCTCGAGCGCCGGCGTCGTCGTCATGAGCCGCCGCACCTACGACGGCGCCTGGGACGATCCGCGCATCTCGAGCCTGGCCCTGGAGGCGGCCCCGGGCGTCGACGTCGACGCGCTGGTGGCGGCGGTGCGCGAGCGGGCCGCCGGGGGGCCCCGGCTCGTGGTCCGCTCCAATCGCGCGCTGCGCGAGGTGTCGCTCGAGATCTTCGACCGCACGTTCGCCATCACCGGCGTGCTGCGCACGCTCAGCGTGGCGGTCGCCTTCGTCGGCATGCTGGCCGCGCTCATGGCGCTGCAGCTCGAGCGCGCGCGGGAGATCGGCGTGCTGCGCGCGCTGGGCCTGACGCCGCGGCAGGTCTGGGGGCTCGTCACCGCGCAGACCGGCATCATCGGGCTCCTGGCCGGCGTGCTGGCGGTGCCGAGCGGCCTGCTGCTCGCGGGCGTGCTCGTCTTCGTGATCAACCGGCGCTCGTTCGGGTGGACGATGTCGATCGATCCGTCGCCGTTGATCCTGCTCCAGGGCGTGGCGCTGTCGCTGCTGGCCGCGCTGCTGGCGGGGCTGTATCCGGCCTGGCGCATGGCGACCGCGCCACCGGCGGAGACACTGCGCGATGAGTAGGTGGGCGGCGGCGGCGGTCGTGCTCGTCGTCGCGACGGCGGCCGCCGTGTTCCTCCTGTGGCCGGGCGGCGAGCGCGCCGCCTCGGACATCGAGGCGACGGTGGCCGTGCGCGAGGCGCTCGCCGAGGAGCGCGCCGGCTTCGCCCGCGCGCTGGCGCCGCGTCGGCTGTCCTTCCCCGCGGACCACGGGCCGCATCCGGACTTCCGCACGGAGTGGTGGTACTACACCGGCAACCTCCGGACGCCGGCCGGTCGCCACGTCGGCTTCCAGCTCACGTTCTTCCGGGTCGCGCTGGCGCCCGAGGCCGAGCCGCGCGCCTCCGCGTGGGGGACCCGGCAGCTCTACGTCGGCCACTTCGCGCTGACCGACACCGCGAACCGCCGCTTCCACGCCGCGAGCCGGGTCAGCCGCGCCGCGCTCGGGCTGGCCGGCGCCCGGGCGGCGCCGTTCCGCGTGTGGGTGGAGGGCTGGTCGGCGGAGGGCGACGGCGCGTCCGCACGGCTCCGGGCGAGCGACGGCGACGTGGAGCTGGACCTCACCGTCTCGGCGGCGAAGCCGCCGGTCCTCCAGGGCGACCGCGGGCTCAGCCGGAAGGGCCCCGAGCCGGGCAACGCGTCCCTCTACTACTCGTTCACGCGGATGCCGGCGCGCGGCGTCGTCCGCGTGGGCGGCGAGATCCTCGAGGTGGCGGGCGAGGCATGGATGGACCGGGAGTGGAGCACGAGCGCGCTCGGCGCAAACGTCGAGGGCTGGGACTGGTTCGCCGTGCAGCTCGAGGACGGCCGCGAGCTGATGGTGTACCTGCTCCGCCGACGCGACGGCGGTGTCGACCCGTTCAGCGCGGGCAGTCTCGTGGCCGCCGACGGCACCGTGCAGCGCCTCGGCGCGGGCGACGTCACGATCGACACGCTCGGCCACTGGACCAGCCCGCGCAGCGGCGTGCGCTATCCCGCGCGCTGGCGGCTCACCGTGCCGTCCGCCGACCTGCGCCTCGAGCTCACGCCCCGCCTGGCCGACCAGGAGCTCCTGGTGGGCACGCGCTACTGGGAAGGCGCGGTGACCGCGGCCGGCTCCGCCGGCCCCTGGTCCGTCCGCGGACACGGGTACGTCGAGCTCGTCGGCTACGGCGAGTGAGCCGGTCTCGGGCTGTGTCGGTCGATGGCAGCGCTCTTGCGGGACTCTTGCTCTTCGCACGACGACCGAACAGGAATCCGAGACAAGGAGCTGACGATGAACCAGTTGATCAACATGGTGGCTCAGCGCACCGGCATCACCGAGGACAAGGCACGCACCGCGGTCGACACGGTCGTGGGGTTTTTGAAAGAACGCGCCCCCGCCGGCCTTTCGGGCCAGATCGACTCACTGATCGGCGGTGGTGAGGGCACGGGCCAGGGCGGTATGGCGTCCGGCATCGCGTCCAAGGTCGGCGGCATGCTCGGGAAGAAGGACCAGCCATGAGGGCGCTGGTCACCGCCTTCTGCGGCATGGCCCTGGTGACGCTCGCGGCGGGCTGCACCGAGTCGGGAACGGAGAGCGTCGGCCAGGCGGAGCGTTCGCCTTCGGCCTCGCCTCCGGCGTCGACCGCGCCGTCCACGCCGACGTCGCCGTCGACGTCCGCCTCGCCGTCCACCGGGACGACGCCGTCGGTCACCGCGCCCGCGACGCCCGGGACAGGGTCGGCGACCTCGCCGTCCGACTCCGGGTCCGCCACCACGTCCGGGTCCGCCACGACGACGCCCGGCACGGCCGGGGACACGTCGAAGCCCGACACGGGCGCGAGCTCGTCGACCGACACCAGCGCCAGCGCGTCGACGCCGAGCGCGTCGACGCCGAGCTCGGGAGCGGGGTCGTCGCCGGCCGCCTCGGCGCCGACGTCACCGGGCGAGCGGGATACGACGAAGTCGGATGCGCCGAAGGCCGACGCATCCGGCGACAAGGCGGCGGGCGGCGGCGCCGGCCGCGAGCAGGTGACCGCTGTGCAGGAGGCGCTGAAGGACAAGGGCCACGACCCCGGTCGGATCGACGGGATCGTGGGGCCGAGGACGCGCGCCGCGCTCCGGGACTTCCAGAAGGCCGAGGGGCTCGAGCCGACCGGGCGCACCGACGGCGAGACACTCACGGCGCTCGGCATCGACAAGAAGTAGCACCTGTCATCCCGGGCTGGCGACGCCAGCCCGGGATGGTCGTCCGCCTCCACCACATCGACGAGCCGTTCATGTAACATGCGCCTCAATCAGGAGGCGCTCATGAGCACGACCCAGAGTTCGAGGACGCCGGTGTCGCGGCGCACGTTCCTGCGCGGCGCGACGCTCGCCACCGCCGCCGCCTCGGCGGGCGCGTGGCCGGGCGTGGCACGGTCGCAGGAGAAGGACGAGATCGTCATCGGCTTCCAGAACGACCAGACCGGCGTGCTGGCCTCGTACGGCTACTGGTACGACAAGACCGCCAGGGCGGTCGTGGCGCGCATCAACGGCCAGGGCGGCATCGCGGGCAAGAAGGTGCGGCTGGTCACCGAGGACACCGAGTCCAACGTGAACCTCGGCGTCCGGAAGCTCCGCAAGCTGATCGAGGAGGACCGCGCCGACGTCGTCCTCGGCAGCCTGCACTCGGGCATCGCGATCCAGTCGGCGCCGGTCGTGAAGCAGCTCAAGACCGTCTACATGCCGACCGCCAACGCACAGTCGATCACCGGCAAGCTCGGCAACCGCTGGGTGTTCCGGACGATCACCAACGCCGAGATGATCGCCCAGGCCACGGTGTCGCCGGATCTGGTCAAGGAGTACGGCAAGCGGTGGACGATCCTCTACGCCGACTACGCCTGGGGCCAGTCGCACTTCGAGGCGTGGACGCCCCGGCTGAAGGCCGTCGGCATCGAGGTCACGAGCGCCATCCCGGTGCCGCTGCAGACGAGCGATTTCTTCCCGCACCTGGCGAAGCTCGACCGCAGCTCGACCGCGATGCTGGCCGTGTTCTTCGCGAGCGACATCATCGGCCTGCTCAAGCAGCGGCGCGACCTCGGCATCACCGTGCCGGTCATGGGCGTCACCGGCGTCACCGCGGCCGTCGGGCCCGACGTCCTGCGCGACGCGGCCGGGACGTTCGTGCCCGAGAGCCTGCCGCGCAGCCTCAAGGACAAGGACACGCCGGCCATCCGCGAGATCCGCAAGGCGATCGGCGTCGACGAGAACGGCCAGGAGATCGGCAGCAACCGCTACCTGGCCGACTCCTACTACTGGGCGACCTGGGAAAACGTCTACATGTTCAAGCGCGGCATCGAGGAGGCGAAGTGGAAGACGAAGGCGGACAACGCCCGGCTCATCCGCGCGCTCGAGAACATGAAGATGGAGGAGGGGATCGAGTTCCCGCAGGGGCCCAAGGAGATCCGGGCGCAGGATCACCAGGCGTTCCTCGAGTTCTACCTGAGCCGCATCAACGACAAGGGCGGCATCGACGTCGTGCGGAAGATCGACCGCAGGGCCTCCGTGTACCCCGTGAACCCGCCCGGCACCGACTACACGAAGGAGCCCGTGTAGGGATGGGCGGCCTCGTTCTCCGTCTGATGCGCGACCACCTGCGCCCGAACACGCGCGAGGCGCTGCCCGCGCTGAACCGCGTGCTCTACCTGCTGGAGGGCGCGCTGACCGTGGACGGCACGAACGTCGCGGTCAACACCGCGTGGCACGGCGCCGGCGCCTGCACCGTCGCCGCCGGGCCGGCGGGGGCGGTCGTGCTCCGCTACGAGCTCGGCCGCGACGACACGCCGGCCGGCGCCACGCCCCTGCTGGCGCAGGCCATGCGGCTGGACCCGACGGCGGCCTACCTCATGCGCTGCGATCGGGTGGACTTCGACCTCGGCGCCGAGGCGCTGCCCCATCGCCACAAGGGGGGCGGCATCCGCTGCCTCATCAGCGGCAGCATGGAGCTGCGCGTGGAGGGGGAGCGGGACCGCGTCATCGAGCCGGGCGAGGCGTGGTTCGAGAGCGGCCGCGAGCCCGTGTATGCCCGGGCGTCGTCGACCGAGCCGACCAGCTTCATCCGCTGCTCGATCCTGCCGCGCGAGATCCGCGGGCAGAGCTCCATCATGTACGTCGACCCGAAGGATGCCGGCAGCAAGCCGCGCAAGTACACGGTCTTCGTCGACGAGCCGATCGAGCTGCCGCGATGAAGTTCGGGTTCTGCCTGCCGACCTTCTCGTTCCCCGACCTCGACTTCGAGACGGCGGGGCGCCTGCGCCAGTCCGCCACCCGGGCGGAGGCGCTCGGCTACGACGCGCTGTGGGTGCCCGAGCACCTGCTGACCGCGCGCGGCCTCTACGGCACCGCGTGGCTGTCGCCGCTGGAGGCGGTCTCGTTCGCCGCCGGCGCCACCTCCCGCATCAAGCTCGCCACCGGCATCCTCATCCCGCCCATCCGCAACCCGGTCTTCCTCGCCAAGGAGATCGCGAGCCTCGTCTTCCTGTCGGGCGGGCGCTTCGAGCTCGGCATCGGCGTGGGCTGGGACGCGGCGGAGTTCCAGGTGGCCGGCGTCCCGCTGGCCGAGCGCGGCGGTCGCACCGACGAGATCCTGGACCTCTGGTCGAAGCTCTGGACCGGGAAGGAAGTGACGCACCGCGGACGCTACTACCAGTTCCCGCCGGTGACGATCGACCCGCCGCTGCCGAGGCCGCCGCGGCTCTGGATGGCCGGCGGCGCCAAGATCAGGACGTCGCTGTCGCCCGACCCGGCCGTCATCGCGCCGTCGGTGCTCGAGCGGATCTGCCGGCGCGCCGACGGGTGGCTGGCCCGCGCGGCCGGCAACAACGCCATGATCCTCGACGACTGGAAGCAGATCGTGCGGCGGCTGGAGGAGATCGGGCGCCCGCGCGCGTCGCTCACCTTCGGGCACTTCAACTTCACCCACGTCGTCGCCACCGACCGCGAGGACGTCGCGCACCGGGAGCAGCGCCCGCGTCTCGAGCGGGTGATGGGCACGCACCGGAGCTGGGAGCACGTCACCCAGTGCTACCTGCTGGGCACGCCGGCCCAGATCCGCGCGCGCATCCAGGAGCTGGCCGCGGCGGGGCTCGAGTACATCGTGCTCTCGCCGCTCGACTACGACCCGGGCCAGCTCGACCTGTGGCAGGCGGAGATCGTCCGGCACTTCCCCGACTGAGCGCGCGGGCCCGATGGACCTGACGACGCTCGTGCTGTTCCAGCTGCTGAACGGCCTCGTCTGGGGCCTGGTCATCGCGCTGATCGCGCTCGGCCTGGCGCTGATCTTCGGCATCATGGAGGTCATCAACGTCGCCCACGGCTCCCTCTACATGCTGGGGGCCGTGCTCGCGTGGTACGTCTTCGGCGTCACCGAGAGCTTCGCGGCGGCGGTGCTGATCGCGCCCGTGGCCGTGGGCGCCCTCTCGATGGGGATGGAGCGCGTGGTCCTCCGCCCGGTCGAGAACGAGAAGGTCCTCACCATCATCGCGACCACCGGCGTGATGCTGGTGCTGCAGCACTCCGTGCTGGCCACCTTCGGCGGCGCTGTGCAGCGCGTGCCCAGCCCGCTGCCCGGCGCGGTGAAGATCCTCGGCATCCACTACCCGGTGTACCGGCTCGCGGTGGCGGCGGCCTCGGTGGCCGCGATCGCGGCGCTGTGGCTCTTCCTGAGCCGCACGCGCTACGGCCTCTGGCTGCGCGCGGTGCGGCAGGACGGCAAGATGGCCACCGCGCTCGGCATCCCCGTCGGCCGCGTCTACATGCTGGCGGTCGGGCTCGGCGGGCTGCTGGCCGGGCTCGGCGGCGTGCTGGCCGCGCCCATCGTCGTCGTGCAGTACCAGATGGGCTTCGACATCCTGGCCACGGTCTTCATCGTCGTCGTCATCGGCGGCTTCGGCAGCCTCTTCGGCGCCGCCGCCACCGCGGTGCTGCTCGGCATGACCGAGGGCCTCATCACGGTGGTGGCCACGCCCACCTGGGCCCGCATCACGTCGCTGGCCATCATGGGCGCGATCCTGCTCGCCCGGCCCGACGGCATCTTCCGCCGACGAGCGATCGCCCGGTGACGGCCGGCGTCGTGCTGCTGGCGCTGGTGCTCCTGCCGGCGGCCCTCAACCGGTTCGGCCGCTTCTTCGCGGCCGAGATCTTCACCTGGGCGCTCTACGCGATGGGTTTCAACATCTGCTTCGGCATGACCGGCATGCTGTCCTTCGGCCACGCCGCCTTCTTCGCCTCCGGCGCCTACGGCGCCACCTTCGCCGTTCTCTACCTGGTGCGCGACCCGTGGGTGGCGCTGGCGGCGGCCGTCGTGGCCGCGACCGCGCTGGCGACGCTGGTCGGCTTCTTCGCCGTGCGCGTCGTCAGCCACTCGTTCGTCATCATCACCATCACCTTCTCGCTCGTCCTGCTGCTGCTGGCCCACTCGCAGAAGGACGTGACGGGCGGCGACGACGGCCTCCTCTTTCCGCCGCTCGGGCTCGTCGCGGGCGCCGGGCCGTCGCTGGCCACGCCGCTCGTGTCGTACTACGTGGCGCTGGCCGTCCTGGTCGTGGCCTACGTGCTGCTCCGGCGGCTCTCGCGCTCGCCGCTGGGCCTGGTCTTCCAGGCCGTGCGCGACAGCGAGCGGCGGGCGACGCTGGCCGGCTACGACGTGCAGCGCTACCGCTGGCTCGCCTTCGTGCTGTCCGGCAGCGTGGCCGGGCTGGCGGGCGGCGTCTACGCGATCACCCACGCGCAGGTCAACGCCCAGCTCTTCGACGTCACCGTCTCCGTGGACGCGGTCATCTGGACGCTGATCGGCGGCGCCGGCAGCGTGCTCGGCCCCGCCGTCGGCGCCGCGCTGGTGCTGGCCTTCACCCACGCCGTCAGCGGCTGGATCGTCTACACGCAGATCCCGGTCGGCATCCTGCTGATCCTCATCGTGATCTTCTGGCCCCGCGGGCTCTCGGGGGTGTGGCGGTCGTGGCAGGCGAGCTGATCCTCGAGACGCGCGGCCTCAGCCGGCGGTTCGGCGGGCTGCTGGCCGTCAACGCGGTGAGCCTGGCGCTTCGCGACGGCGAGATCCGCGCGCTGATCGGGCCCAACGGCGCCGGCAAGACGACGCTGATCAATCTCCTGTCCGGGCTCACGCCGGCCAGCGCCGGCGAGATCCGGTTCCGCGGCGAGGACGTCACGGCGTGGCCGGCGGCGCGCCGGGCGCGCGCGGGCCTCGCGCGCACCATGCAGGTGACGGCCATCTGCCCGACGCTGACCGTGCTCGAGAACGTGTGGCTCAGCGCCCAGCGCTCGCTCGGCCGGCCGCCCGCGCTCGCGTCGCGAGCCTCGCTGCGCGGCGTCGACGAGCGCAGCCGCGAGTGCCTCGCGGTCGTCGGCCTCGCGGCCCGCGCCGACGAGCCGGCCGGCAGCATCGGCCACGGCGACCAGCGCCTGCTCGAGATCGCCATCGCGCTGGCGCTCCGCCCGCGCGTGCTGCTGCTCGACGAGCCCACGGCCGGGATGAGCGTCAAGGAGTCGTGGGAGATCGTCACGCGCCTGCGCGAGATCCGCGATCGCGACCGGCTGACGGTCCTGATCGTGGAGCACGACATGGAGATCGTGATGGAGCTGGCCGAGCGGATCACGGTCCTCCACCTGGGCGAGACGCTCGCGGAGGGGACGCCGGACGAGGTGGCGCGCAACGCCGACGTCCAGCGCGTCTATCTCGGCGGCCGCTGATGCTGGCGCTGCGCGACGTGCAGGCGCAGTACGGCAAGAGCCGCGTGCTGCACGGGGTGACGCTGGACGTAGCGGAACGCCAGATCGCGGTGCTGGTCGGGCGCAACGGCGTCGGCAAGACGACGACGCTGGAGGCCGTCATGGGCCTGGTCGAGACGACCGGCGGCGAGGTCCGCTTCGAGGGCGAGCGGATCTCCGGGCTCGAGCCCTACCGGATCCCGCGGCGCGGGATCGGGTACGTGCCGCAGGGACGCCGGATCTTCCCGGAGCTGACGGTGCGCGAGAACCTCGAGATCGGCTGCGTGAGCGGTGCGCTCGACGCGGCCACGCTGGCGCGCGTCTTCGAGTACTTCCCGCGGCTGAAGGAGCGGCTCTGGCAGCCGGGCGGGACGCTGTCGGGCGGCGAGCAGCAGATGCTCGCCATCGGCCGGGCGCTGCTCGGGCGGCCGCGGCTGCTGCTCCTCGACGAGCCCACCGAGGGCCTCATGCCGAGCCTCGTGGCGCTGGTGGAGGAGACGATGCAGCGCCTGCGGGAGGAGGGGACGACGATCCTGCTCGTGGAGCAGAACCTGGCCACCGCGCTCGCCGTGGCCGACCGCGTGTACGTGATGGAGAAGGGCGAGATCCGCGTGACCGCGGCGCCCGCCGAGCTGCGCGCCGCGCCGGAGGTGCTGCAGCGCTATCTCGGCGTGGAGCGCGGGCGGTGACGCGCCCGCCGGCCGGTCAGTTCACCGGCGCAGCGCCACGCGCGGCGCCCCCGGCACGATCGCCAGGTGCACGGGATTGACGCCGGGGATCTTGCCCGCCAGCGCGTCGATCGCCTCCTCCGCCTGCTCGAGCGGCAGCGAGTACGTGTGCATCTTCGCGAACGGGTAGCGGCCGGACTCGATGAGGTCGATCGCGCGGAACGTCTCGTCGACGGGCATGCTGAGCACGCCGCGCAGGGTCAGCTCCTTGTAGATCACGTCGTCCGCCGGGAAGTCGCGCGTGGGCCGCAGGCCCTTGAGGCCGGCGACGACGATGCGGCCCCGGCGGACGGCGATGGCGACCGCGTGGTTCAGCGACTGCGGCGCAAACGGCGTGGTGTCGACGACCACCTCCGCCCCGCCGCCGGTCGCCTCGCGCACGCTCGCCACCACGTCGTCCGTCTCGGCGTTGACGGTGGCGTCGGCGCCCAGCTCGCGCGCCAGCGCCAGCTTCGCCGCGTCGCGGCCGAGGCCGGTGACGACGACCTGGCGGGCGCCGGCGGCGCGGGCGCCGATCACGCAGCAGAGGCCGCGCTGGCCGGCGCCCAGGATGACGACGCGATCGCCCGGCCCGGTGCGCGGCACGGAGGCCGCCCAGGAGAGGCCGGCCGCGAGCGGATTGAACATCACGGCGACGCCGGCCGGGATGGTCGGGTCCATCTTCCTGACCACGGAGTAGGGTGACAGGTACATGTGCTCGGCGTAGCCGCCCCAGAGGTGCGGCGGCTTGCCGACGTCGGTGTAGCCGTAGGTGCCGCCGCGCTTCGGGCACGCGCGCGGCTCCCAGCGGCGGCACGCCTCGCACTGGCCGCAGCCGTAGCCCGACCGCACCGCCACGCGATCGCCCTCCGCGACGCCCCAGCGCTTCCGCGCGTTCGCCCCGATCTCCTCGATGACGCCGAGCGGCTCGTGGCCCGGGATGACCGGGAAGGGCGTGTAGTCCTCGTGCGGCGGCTGCGCGCCCTCGTACTGCTCGTAGTCGCTGCCGCAGATGCCGCACGCCTCGATCCGCAGCAGCCCGTCGTCGGGGCCGAGCTCCGGGCGCGCGAACTCCCGGGCGACGAGCGTCTTCGGCTTCACGAGCACCATCGCGGGAACGGTCCTGGCCATGTTGTCTCCTGTGTGTTCGAGCCGGCGGCGGGCCTCGCGCCCGCCGGTGACGCGACTCGCCGATGGTACCGCGCTTGCTCCCGTTGCAAGT
>DASUPA010000495.1:0-11980 GCA_036276335.1 Candidatus Methylomirabilota bacterium
CACACGCTGGTCGTGGTCCGCGAGTTCCGGCGGGTGCCACTCCACGCCTCGGCGCTGGCGCTGCTGCTGCTCACCGCGCGTGCGGGCTCGGCGGCCGCGGTGGTGGCGGCGCTCGCGCACTTCGTCGAGCGCGCGGTCAGCGCCTACCAGCCGGCCTACCTGCTGCTCGCGCACTCGCTGGAGACGCCCCGGCTCAGCACGCTAATGCTCGGCGTCCACGAGTGCGCGGTGCTCCAGGCGGCAGGCGCCACGGCGTTCAGCGTGGACGCCCTCCTGCCCGAGCTTTCACCGCTGCTGGCGGCGGAGCCGGAGTGGTTCTCGTACTGTCCCGAGCCGGAAGCGCGCCCGGTGAGGAGGCTCGTCTCGCCCTACGCGGTTTAACCTGACCAGCATGGGGGCTCCCGGGCGCCCCCAAGCCCCCATTGGCGGCTCGGGGCGCCCCGGCGAAGCCGTGGCGCCCCTCGAACCCTCACCGCAGAGCTGGCGCCCATTGCGGGCCTAGCGCGTGGCGGCGTGGGCCCGGACGGTCTCGACGAGCAGGGCGGTGGTGGCAACCATGTCCTTCACGTCGACCCACTCGTTCACGGTGTGGATCTGCCGCATCCCGCACGCCAGGTTCGCGACCTCGACGCCCCGCCCGGCGAAGACGTTGGCGTCCGAGCCGCCGCCCGTGGAGCGCGTCCGGAACGGCGTGCCGAGCGCCCGCGCCGCGCGCCGCACGAGCTCGACGATCGGCCGGTCGTCGGGCACCGCGAGCCGGTCGTAGTCGCGCTCGATGCGCGCCTCCACGCGCGCCACGTGCTCCCGTCCCGCCACGGTGACGCGGTGACCCGCCGCGGCGCTCTCGAAGCACTCGCGCATGTGCCGCGTCTGCGCCTCCAGGCCCTCGACGCTGAGGCTGCGCGTCTCGGCGCGCACGACCACGCGGTTCGGCACGATGTTGCTGGCCAGCCCGCCCTCTATGCGGCCCACGTTCGCCGTGGTGTCGGCGTCGACGCGCCCGAGCCGCATCGCGGCCACCGCCTCCGCCGCCACCCGGATCGCGCTGATCCCCTGCTCGGGGGCGATGCCCGCGTGCGCCTCCAGCCCGTGCACGGTGAACTGCATCCGGTTGGCGCCGGGCGCGCGCGTGATGAGCTCGTGGACGCCGTCGCAGTCGAGGACGAGGCCGGTGCGCGCGCGCAGCCGGCCGACGTCGAAGTGCTTGGCGCCCACCAGGCCGAGCTCCTCGCAGATCGTCAGCAGAACGTCGATCGGGCCGTGGGGGATGCCTCGCTCGCGCAGCAGGCGAACCGCCTCGAGAATGGCGACGATCCCGGCCTTGTCGTCGCCGCCCAGGATCGTCGTGCCATCCGAGCGGATGACGTCACCGTCGACCACCGGCCGCACGTGGTCGCCGGGCACGACGGTGTCCATGTGCGCGCACAGGAGAAAGGGCGCCGCGTCGGGCGCGGTGCCGGGGAAGCGCGCGATCAGGTTGCCGGTGTCGCTGCCGACGCGCGGGCCGGCATCGTCGACCTCCACCGTCGCGCCCATGCCCTCGAGGATGGCGCCCAGGCGCTTGGCGACGTTGCCCTCGCGCTTGGACACGCTCCCGATCTGGACGAGGTCGAGGAACTCGTCGCGCAGCCGCGGGACGGTGACGCCGGCCGCCTCAGCCAAGGAACCTCCGGAGCCAGTCGCAGCTGGCGGCGACGGCCTGCGCGCGGTGCGCCGGGTCGGTGAGGCGATGGTCCCCGCCGGCGATGACGAGGAGCTCGCACGGCTCGGCCGCCTGGTCGTGGAGCTGCACTCCGTGGGCCAGATCCACCACGTCGTCCGCGTCGCCGTGAACGCACAGGTGCCGCGGCACCCCCGCGGGCGCTACCGCGTAGTCGCCCTTCATGTACTCGAGCGCGAACGGGATACCCAGGCCGCGGCTCTCCTCCTGGTCGTCGTTCGCGAGCTCGGTGAGGCTGGCGGGCGCGTTCCACGTGACCACCGGCGTCCCCGGCCGGCGCGACGCGACGAACAGCGCGACGAAGCCGCCGAGGCTCGAGCCGAGCAGTCCGAAGCGTCCGTCGACGCGCGGGTGCCCGTCGAGCAGCGCCAGGACCGCCTCCACGTCCTCGACCCGCGTCGCGATCGTCGTCTCGTCCTCGCGTCCGCCCGACTCCCCGCACCCGCGGAAGTCGAAGCGCGCGAGCGCCAGGCCGGCCGCGGGCAGCGCGTCGCCGAGGAGCAGGTACTTGTCGGAGTCCTTCGAGGCGTGGAGGCCGTGGCACGCGACGACGCACGGGCCGCGGCCGGCGCCGGCCGGAAGGTGCAGGACGAGGGCGAGCTTGGCCGCCGGCAGGGCGACGGTGTGACGCTCGACGGTCACGCCCACACGAGGTCGAAGAGCCGGCAGGCGTTGCTCGACAGGTGGAACATCGTCTCCTCGATCGGCTCGCGCTTGATCTTCGCGATCTCCTCGGCCACACGCGAGGCCAGCCACGGCCCCGATTCCATCCCCTTGAACTCCGCCTCGTACGGCCACGGGGCGTCGCTCTCGACCAGCAGGGAGTCGAGCGGGACCATCTCGACCAGCTCGCGGTCCCGATCGCGGTAGACGACCTCGGGCGTGACGGAGACGAGGTAGCCGGCGTCGACGATGGCGCGGGTGGTGTCGGCCGAGGCCTTGTGCCAGTGGAAGACCGCCCGCTCGATGCGGTGGCGCTTCAGCGCCTCGAGCGCGCTCACCGACGCCCCGTGCGGGGCGTGCAGCGAGACGGCGAGGTCGTAGCGGGCGGCCAGGCGCAGGAGCCGGTCGAGGCGCGCGCGGGAGCGGGCCATGCGCTCGGCGGCGTCGGCCTTGCCCTCGAGGGAATACCACGGCAGGCCGATCTCGCCGAGCGCCACCACGCGCGCGTGCTGCTCGGTGACCTGATGCTCGACGGCCTCGAGGTCGGCGTCGGTGAGCTGCTCCCAGTCCGGATGAAACCCGAGGCAGGCCCACACGGTCTTCTTCGCCTGCGCGGCGATCTCGAGCGTGCGGGCGTTGGTCTCCGCGTCGCAGCCGACCGCGATCACGCCCCACACGTCGTAGGTCAGGGCCACCCGCAGCGCGTCGGGGACGTCCTTGAACGCCGGGTCGTGCAGGTGGCAGTGACTGTCGATGACCATCGAGTCCCCTAGTTGCCCGCCACGACCATGCGGGCGATCTTGAGCGTGGGCGACGCGGTGCGGTCGCGCAGCACGAGGTCGTTGCCGATGCCCTCGACGCGATCGAGCATCTCGAGGAGGTTGCCGGCCACGGTCACCTCTTCCACGGGGTAGGCCAGCTCGCCGTTGTCGATCCAGAGCCCGGCGGCGCCGCGCGAGTAGTCGCCCGTCACACCGTTGACGCCGAAGCCGATCAGGTCGGTGACGTAGAGCCCGCTCTTGACCGACCGGATCAGCGCCTCCGGCGTCTCGGAGCCGGGCAGCAGCATCAGGTTGGTGGTCCCCACGCCGACGCCCGTGCCGTCGCGGCTGGCGTGGTGCGTCGAGGCCAGCCCGAGCTTCCGCGCCGAGTACGTGTCGAGCAGGTACGACGCCAGCACGCCCTCCTGCACGACCGCCGTGCGGCGGGTGGCGAGGCCCTCGCCGTCGAACGGGCGCGAGCCCAGCGCGGCCTCGAGGCAGCCGTCGTCGACGATCGTCACCGCCGGCGCGGCCACGCGCGTCCCGAGCCGGTCGAGCAGGAACGAGGCGCGGCGGTACAGGCTCGGGCCGCTGGCGGCGCCGGCGATGGCGCGGACGAGGCTCGCCGCCGTGTCCGGGTCGAAGATGACCGGCACCTCGGCCGTCTTCACCTTCCGCGCGCCGAGGCGCCGGAGCGCCCGCGCCGCGGCCGTGCGGCCCACCGCCTCCGCGTCCTCGAGCGCGCGCCGGCGGCGCGCGGTGGTGTACCAGGCGTCCCGCTGCATCTCGCCGTTCTGCGACGCCACCGGCGTGACCGTGATCCCGTACGACGAGGTCGCATAGCCCCGCGCGAAGCCTGCGGACGTGGCGTAGGCGTACCGCGCGCGGCGATCGAAGTACTCGGCCCCCTCGGAGTTCGTGATGCGCGGGTCGACGGCGAGGGCCGCCGCCTCCGCGCGGCGCGCGATCTCGATCTTCTCCTCCGGCGTCGGCTCGCCCGCCTCGCGGTCCTCGAGCGCGAGGTCGGGCACGCGGTCGATCAGCTCGGCCGGATCGGGCAGCCCGGCGTACGGGTCCTCGGCGGTCACGCGGGCCAGCGCGGTCGCCTCGTCGACGACGCGCTCGAGCGACGACCGCGAGAGGTCCGACGTCGAGGCCGCGGCCGACGCCCGCCCGGCGAACACCCGGATCGACAGGCGCTGCTCGCGCGAGTGCGTGACGGTGTCGACCTGCCCGAGCCGGACGGAGGCGCTGAACGAGGTGTCCTCCACGAGGAAGCCGTCGGCCGCGGTCGCCCCGCGCTCGGCGGCGCGCCGGAGCACGGAGGCGAGCAGCCCGGTGTCGACGTCGGTCACACCGCGGTCCCCCCGACGGTCATCTCGTCCAGACGGATGGTGGGCAGGCCGACGCCCACCGGCACCGACTGGCCGTCCTTGCCGCACGTCCCGATACCCTCGTCCAGCGCCAGGTCGTGGCCGACGCGGCTCACACGCGTCAGCGCGTCGGGCCCGTTGCCGATGAGGGTGGCTCCCTTCACCGGGCGCGTCACCCGGCCGTTCTCGATCAGATACGCCTCGCTGGCGGAGAAGACGAACTTGCCGTTCGTGATGTCGACCTGCCCGCCGCCGAAGGACACCGCGTACAGGCCGCGGTCGACGGAGCCGATGATGTCGGCGGGGTCGTCCTGCCCGGCCAGCATGAAGGTATTCGTCATCCGCGGCAGCGGCGGATGCGCGAACGACTCCCGGCGCCCGTTGCCGGTCGGCGCCATGCCCATGAGCCGGGCGTTCAGCCGGTCCTGGAGGTAACCGCGCAGGATGCCGTTCTCGATGAGCACGGTCCGGCCCGTCGGCGTGCCCTCGTCGTCGACGTTGAGCGAGCCGCGGCGGTTGGCGATGGTGCCGTCGTCGACGACGGTGACCAGCTCGGAGGCGACCTTCTGGCCGATGCGGCCGGCGAAGGCCGAGACGCCCTTGCGGTTGAAGTCGCCCTCCAGGCCGTGGCCGATCGCCTCGTGCAGGAGGATGCCGGGCCAGCCCGGCCCCAGCACGACGGTCATCGTGCCCGCCGGCGCGTCGACCGCGGAGAGCTTCAGCGCGGCCTGACGCGCGGCCTCGGAGGCGAAGCGCTTCCAGCGCTCGGCTTCCAGGTAGAAGTCGAAGGACACGCGGCCGCCGCCGCCGAAGGTGCCGATCTCGCGCCGGGCCCCCTCCTCCGCGATCGCCGTCACGTTGAGACGCGTGAGGGGCCGCACGTCGCCGACCGTCCATCCCGACGCGGTGGCGATGAGCATCACGATCTCTTCCGACGCGAGCGAGACGATCACCTGCTTCACGCGCGGGTCGGTGGCGCGGCACGCGGCGTCGACCTTGCGCAGCAGCTCCAGCTTGCGCGCGAGCTCGGTGACGATGGGCGGCTCCGCCAGCGCGTAGAGGTCGTGCGGGCGCCCGCGACCGCCGAGCGCCAGCGTGCCCGACTGCCCGGCACGGTCGGCGATGGCCCGCGCCTGGCGCGCGGCGTCGCCGAGGTTCCGGATCGAGATGTCGTCGGTGTGCGCGTAACCCGTGCGCACCCCCGCCTGGGCGCGGACGCCGGCCCCCTGGCTGACGTGGCGCGAGGCCTTCTTGACGACGCTCTCCTCCAGGACCAGCTCCTCGTTCACCCGGTACTCGAGGTAGATGTCGGCGTCGTCCACGCGTCGGGCCAGCGTGTCGCCGAGCAGCTGCTCCATCGAGGCGGGGGTGACGTTGAAGCGGTTGGAAAAAAACGTCTCCGGACGCGTCCGGTCCAGCTCACTCATCGAATCCGTTCTCCCATCGGAGGGGTCCAATCTACCCGCCGGCCCTGCCCGGACCCAAACTTTTAGGCCAGGATCATTGTAGCCGTCCGGACAATCCCTCAGCCGGCCTGAAATTCCTGGATTATCTCGTGGATCCGCCTGAGTCCTTGCAGCACCGACGGCCCCGGCGACAGCACGTCCTCGCCCGCGAGCTCGTGGATGCGTCCGGCGCGCACGGCGTCCACGCCGCTCCAGCCGGGGCGGGCGGCGATGGCCGCGACGTCCACCGGCTTGCCGCACCACGACGCGAGAATGATCTCCGGGTCGCGCCGCACGACCTCCTCGGCGCTGACGACGCGGCCCCTCGCCTCGCCGCGCCCGCGCAGCTCGGCGAACACGTCGCGCCCCCCGGCGATCTCGATCAGCTCGGACACCCAGCCGATACCGGCGATCAGCGGGTCCATCCACTCCTCGAAGTAGACGCGCGGGCGATCGGGCCAGACCGACGAGTACTCGCGCACCTGCTTGACCTCGTCGCGCATGTCGGCCACGAGCTCGCGCGCCGCCGCCTCGCAGCCCAGGGCGCCGCCGATCATCAAGATGGCGCGCAGGATGCCGTCGACGGAGCGCTGGTTGGTGCAGAGGACCGCCGCCCCCGCGCCGATCAGCTCCCCGACGACCTCGCGCTGGAGGTCGGAGAACGCCAGGACGAGATCGGGCTCCAGGGCGAGGATGCGGTCGACGCGAAAGGTCGTGAACCCGCCGACGCGCGCCTTCTCGCGCACGGCCTCCGGCCGCCGCGCCGTCCCCGGCACGCCGACCACGCGGTCACCGGCGCCGACCAGGTACGCGATCTCGGCCGTCTCCGCGGTGAGACAGACGATGCGACGCGGAAAATCGACGCCGGCTTTGCCGTACATCCGACCGTCCGCGGCCGCTAGCGCCGATCGGCCGCGCGCGTCACGCCGCCCCGCCGTCGTAGACGTCGCGACGCGCCAGCCCGCGCTGGAACGCGAGGTACTGCTCGCGGGTCATGGGGACCCGGGCGCCCTTCAGCACCTCGCGCGCGCCCCGGGCGCCGTCGGCGAGCATGTCGATCGCCATCGCCGCCAGCGCCTTCGCCTGCGTGATGTAGGCGAGCGCCGCGTCGACGATGGCGTAGTCGGCGCCGTGTCCGCTGCCCGTCGCGCCGCCGACGTAGGGATGGAGCACGGGCATCACCATGCTGAGATCCCCCATGTCGGTGGAGCCGGTCCGGTGGCCGATCTGGCGGTAGTGCTCCGCCCCGACCAGCTCGGCGGCCGTCTCCCTGAAGAAGCGCGTCATGGTGGCGTCGCACGTCATCGGCATGTAGCCCGGCAGCGTCTCGATCTCGACCCTCGCGCCGAGGGCCAGCGCGCCCGCCTTGAACGCGCGGTCCACCTTCCGGGCCGCGTCCACGATGGCGTCCACGGTGCGGCCGCGGACGTACGTCTCGAGCCGCGCCTCGCCGGGGATGACGTTCACCTGCGAGCCGCCGTGCGTGATGATCGGGTGGACCCGGATCGTGTCCTCGTCGCGGAAGGTCTCCCGGATGGCGTTGACGGCGGCGAGGCCGAGCTGTGCCGCGTAGAGCGCGTTGACCCCGAGGTGGGGCGCTCCGCCCGCGTGCGAGGCCTTGCCCACGTAGCGGATGGTCTTCACGATGCAGCCGTTGTTGGAGGCCGGCACGCCGGCCTTGCCGTCCTCCGGCCGCGACGTCAGGTGGATCATCATCGAGAGGTCGACGTCGTCGAAGTGGCCGAGCCGCAGCAGCTCGGGCTTGCCGCCCAGGAACTCCAGCTTGCCCGCCCGCGCCTGCGCCACGCGCCACTCGATGTCGCCGTACTCCTCGGCCGGGACGGCGAAGAACACGAGCCGGCCGCTCAGGTGCTCGAGCGTACCCGCCTCGAGCAGTCCCATGGCGGCGCCGAGCAGGGCGGCCACCTGCGCGTTGTGACCGCACGCGTGCGCGGCACCGGTCGCCGGATCGCCCTCCGGATGGCCGGCCACGACGAGGGCGTCGAGCTCGCCCAGCAGCGCGAAGGTCGGCCCGTCGCCGGCCCGGCCCGCCGCGTCGGCCCGCACGCCGGTCAGGGCCAGCCCGGCCTTGGGCGCGAGCCCGAGTCCCGCCAGCGTCTCCTCGACCAGGCGCGAGGTCTTCACCTCCTTGAAGCCCAGCTCGGGCTGCTTGCGGATCTGCTCGCCGATGGCGACGATGCGCTCGGCGCGGCGGTCGATGGCGGTGTACACGCGCTGCTTCAGCTCGGACGTGTTCATGCGCGTCCCTCCGGCGCTAGTCTCTGGCCGCCCGCGTCCGCCTGACGAAGCGCGCGGGCAGGAAGTCGTCGACGTCCATTCCGGGTCGACCAATGGTGAGCCACTGGGTCATGAGGCGGGCGGTGATCGGCGCGAGCAGGATGCCGTTGCGGTAGTGGGCGCTGGCGACCCACAGATTCTCGACGTCCGGCCACGGCCCGAGCACCGGCAGGCTGTCCGGCGCCCATGGACGGAAGCCCCACCAGGTGCGCGTGATCGGCAGCGCGCCCAGCGCCGGGCAGAGCTCGATGGCGGCCGCCAGCAGCGCCGCGATGCCGCTCGCGGTCACGCCGCGCTGGAAGCCGACGCGCTCGACGGTGGCGCCGACGAGCAGCTCGCCCGACGGCCGCGGCACGAGGTACACGTCGTCGCCGTGCACGCAGTGGCTCAGGACCGCCGGGACGTGGCCCAGCGCCAGCATCTGGCCGCGCCGGGGCTCCACCGGCAGCCGCGCGCCGAACGACGCGACGAGCTCGCCCGTCCACGCGCCGGCGGCGAGGACCACCGCGTCGGCCTCCCACAGCTCTCCCTCGGCCACCACACCGCGTGTGCGGCCGGCCTCCACCTCGACGCGCGTCACCGTGGTGCCGGCGCGGAGCACCACGCCCGATCCGATGGCCGCCTGCGCGTAGGCGACCACGAGCCGCTGATTGTTCACCCAGTGGTCGGCGGCCACGAACATGGCGCCCCGCACGGCCGGCGACAGCGCGGGCTCGTGGGCGCGCACGTCGGCGGTGTCCCATGCCTCGATTCCGTACTCCGGCTGCAGGCGCTCGGCCACGCGCGCCTCGGCGCGCCGTACGTCGGCGGCGTCGTAGAGAGGATAGATGGTGCCGCGGGTGACGTACTCGACGTCGATGCCGGTCAGCTCGCGCAGCTCCTCCGCGAGCGCCGGGTACAGGCGCCAGCTGGCGAGCGCCAGCCGCGCGAACGCGGAGTCCGTGGACTCGCCGAGCGGCGCCAGGATGCCGGCGGCGGCGCTCGAGGCCTCCGCACCGGGCGTGGCGCGCTCGAACAGCGTGACCGCGCAGCCGGCGCGGGCGAGCTCCCAGGCCGTGGCACAGCCGATGATCCCCCCGCCCACGACGGCGACCTTCATGCCGCCGCCGCCAGCGCCTCGAGGAACCGCTTCGTGGCCGCGCCCGGCGAGTCCGTGTCGAGGATGGCCGCGATCGCCGCCACCCCGGCGGCCCCGGCGGCCCGCACGGCGGCCACCCGCTCCGGCGTGATCCCGCCGATGGCGATGACCGGGATCCGCACCGCGGCCGCCACCTTGCGGAGCCGCTCGAGGCCCTGCGGCGCGCCCCAGCGCCGCTTGGACGGCGTGTCGTACACCGGGCCGAAGGTGATCCAGTCCGCGCCCCGGACCTCGGCGTCGACCGCGTCCTCCAGCGAGTGCGCGGAGGCGCCGATCGCCAGCCGCGTTCCCGCCACCGCCCGGATGTCGTCGACCGGCAGCGACGCGTGCGTCCGCTGCACGCCGTCGGCGCCCACGGCGAGGGCGACGTCGACGCGATCGTTCACGATGAGGCGGGCGCCGTGCTCGCGCGTCAGCCGGCGCAGGCGGCGGCACAGCGCCGCGAGCTCGAGCGCGCTCAGGTCCTTCTCGCGCGCCTGCACGGCGGACAGTCCGGCCGCGAGGCACTCCTCGACGACCGCCGTCAGCTCACGACCGCGCGTCTGCGACCGGTCGCTGACGAGCGTCAGGCTCAGCTGGTCCAATCGGGCAGGCCCTCGAGCGGCGAGGAGGCCGTGGCGTAGAGCTTCTTGCCGATGCGGCCGGCCCGGTGGGCGAGACGGCCGGCCTCCACCGCCAGGCGCATGGCGCGCGCCATGGCGACCGGGTCCTGCGCGCCCGCGATGGCGGTGTTCATGAGGACGCCGTCGACGCCGAGCTCCATGGCGATGGCGGCGTCGGAGGCGGTGCCGACGCCCGCGTCCACGATCACGGGGACGGAGACCGTCTCGAGGATGATCTTGATGTTGTACGGGTTCCGGATGCCGAGGCCGGAGCCGATCGGCGCGCCCAGCGGCATCACGCAGGCTGCGCCCGCGTCCTCGAGCCGCTTGGCGGTCACCGGATCGTCGTTCGTGTACGGCATGACGACGAAGCCCTCGCGCGCCAGCGTGCGGGTGGCCTCCAGCAGCCCCAGGACGTCGGGGAACAGCGTCCGCGCGTCGCCGATGACCTCCAGCTTCACCATGTCGCCGAGCCCCGCCTCGCGCGCCAGGTACGCCGTGCGGATGGCCTCGTCGGCCGTGTAGCAGCCGGCCGTGTTCGGCAGCAGCGTGTAGCGAGCGGTGTCGATGAAGTCGAGGATCGACTCGCCGCTGCCCGGCAGGCTGACGCGGCGAACGGCCACGGTCACGATCTGCGCGCCGGACTCCTCGTGGGCCTGCCGCATGATCTCGTTGGTCGCGTACTTGCCCGTGCCGACGATCAGACGCGACGAGAACTCCTTGCCGCCCAGAACCAGATTGCTGTCGTACATGACTACCCGCCTCCCATCGGACGAACGATCTCGACCTTGTCGCCGGCCCGCAGCACGGTGACGCCGTAGGCGCTCCTCGGGGTGATGTCGCGGTTCACGGCGACCGCCGTGTACTCGCGCTTGACGCCGAGCTGCGCGAGGAGCGCCTCGACGCTCAGCCCCTCGGCGACGTCCATGTCCCGCCCGTTCACCACGATGCGCATAGACGACAACGGCCGCTCCCCCTGAGGGTGCGGCCGCAACGATCCGACGCGCCGTGTTCCCTTCGCCCGCATTACCGGGATCAGGTTCGAGGGGTCCCGGGCCGCACCCGGTTCTCAGGAATCCTCCCCCCACGACGATGGACGAAGTATAGCACCGCGCGCATTGACTTGCCGGAGGGCCGGTGGTACTTATCCGCCACCTGTCCCGTCCGCTCCCGTACACAGGGGGTGACTTGGCGCGACAACCCTCCGCTCCGCCCCGTCGTAGCTCATCACTAACGCTTGCACAGAGGAGTCCGTCCATGAAGGGAACGACCCGACGTCAGTTCCTGAAGACGAGCGCCGGCGCTTCCGCCGGCATGGCCTCCTGGCTCGCCCTCGGCAAGGCGCCCGCGTTCGCGCAGAAGCGCGAGCTGACCTTCCTCTCGTGGAACCACTTCGTCCCCGCCGCCGACGACGAGCTGCGCCGACAGGCGGAGGAGTTCGGCAAGCAGGCGGGCGCGAGCGTCCGCGTGGATACGATCGCGCACCTCCAGATGCCCGCCAAGGTCGCGGCGGAGGCCCAGTCGCAGTCGGGCCACGACATGTATCGCACGGCCGGCGCCGATCCGTTCCTGTACGAGAACCAGCTGGTCGACGTCGCCGACGTCGTGGACAAGCTCGGCAAGGCGGGCGGCGGCTGGTACCCCTTCGCGGCCGAGGCCAACCAGACCAAGTCGGGCTGGCGCGCCGTGCCCTGGTTCTGGATCTCCTTCCCCGCGACGTACAACCAGGCGCACTTCAAGAAGGCCGGCTTCGAGACGCCGCCGAAGACGTGGGCCGACCTCCTGCGCATGGGCAAGACGCTCAAGAAGGCCGGCCACCCGGTCGGCATCGCGATCAGCCACTGCTCGGACGCGCACTCGACCTACTGGTCGATCGCCTGGTCGATGGGCGCGAAGGTGCTCGAGGCCGACGGCAAGACGCCCGGCATCAAGTCGCAGCAAACCGAGCAGGTCATCGAGTACTACAAGGAGCTGTACAAG
>DASUPA010000496.1:0-3318 GCA_036276335.1 Candidatus Methylomirabilota bacterium
CGTCATCGAGGTGCCGGCGCTGCGCCAGCGGCGCGAGGACATCCCCCAGCTCGTCCAGCACTTCCTGACGCCCGCGCGCGCGGGGAAGCCGCTGGCCTTCAGCCGCGACGCGCTCGAGCGCCTCGTCGCGTACGACTGGCCCGGCAACATCCGGGAGCTGCGCAACGTGGTGGAGCGGCTGCAGATCCTCCACGAAGGCGCCGAGGTGCGCGCGGGCGACCTGCCGGCCGAGCTGCGGCGGGGCCGCGAGGGCGTGGCGCCCAGCGAGGAGCCGGCGCCGGCGCTGGTGCCGCTGGCCCAGGTCGAGCGCCGCCACGTCGAGCGGGTGCTCGCCGCGACCGGCTGGAACAAGGCCCGCGCGGCCCGGGTGCTCGAGGTCGACGTGAAGACGCTCAACAAGAAGATCCGCGACTTCAACCTGGTCCGCCCGGCCTGACCCCTCCGCCACCCGGGGAGTTTCTCCCGGGAGATCGCGCCGTATCCCGGGTCCGCCACCGCCGTGTAGCGGTTGCACACGCCGGTGCCGCGCGGACTTACGGCGTGTCGGGCGTGGCCGCGAAGTTGCCTGTAGCAGTCGCCATGCGAAAGACGAGCGCGCGCCCGCCAGCCGATGCCCGACGCGTGAAGACTCTCGAGTGCGACGTGGTGCTGTGGCGCCCGCGCATCGTCGTGGCGCCGACGCTGGAGGCCGCGACCACGCGGCCGCGCCGGGTGACGCTGGAGGCACTGGCGTCGCCGGCCGCCGCCGCCGTGCGGCTCGACACCGCGCAGAGCGTTCTCGGCTCGCTGGCCGAGGCGCGCGCCTCCCTCGCCCGCGCCGCCGATGCCCGCGCGCGGGCGGCCGAGGCGGAGTCGGCCCGGGAGCGCGTCACCGCCGCCATGACCGCGTACCGCCTGGAGGCCTCGTTCGACCAGACGCTCGTCGGCACGTACCGCCAGGTGACCGCGCTGATGGAAGAGCGGGGGCTCGCGTGAGCCCGGTGGGGCGCGACGCGAACGTGTACTTCCTGCCGGCGCCCGGCGCGGCCCCGGCGGCGGCACCGGCGGCGCCGACGTGGCGCCGGCTACGCGCCCGGATCAGGGAAGAGTTCTGGCGCGTCCGCTTCGCGATCGCCGGGTTCCGCCTGGCGATGCGGCGCCCGCGTGGCCCGGTGTTCGACGCGGACGAGCCGGCGCTCTTCGGCGCGCGCCGGGCGCAGTTCATCGACCGCTGCCCGCGGCTTGCGCCGGCCCGCGTGATCGACTTCGACTCCGCCCGCGCACGACTCCGGCCGCTCACGGCCGCTCGCTGAGCCGCCGCGCGGTTTGACATCGTCCGGGGCGGCGCGTAGAGTCGCGCCGCTCCGATGACGCGCTCACTCCGTCGGTCGCCGCGTGGTCGCGCGCTCGTCGCCGCGCTGATCGCGGCGCTCCTCGCCGGGTGCTCGGGCGGGGAGGGCGATCCGCTCGTCGCCCGCGGGCGTCAGATGTACCTGGCGCAGTGCGTGCAATGCCACAACGCCGATCCCGCGCTGGCCGGTCCGGTCGGGCCCCCCGTGACGAGCTCGTCCTCGGAGCTGCTGGAGGCCAAGGTGCTGCGCGGCGCGTATCCTCCCGGCTATCAGCCGAAGCGGCCGACGAGCGTCATGCCGCCGCAGCCGGCGCTGGCGCCCGACATTCCGGCGCTCGCGGCCTACCTGAAGTAGGCGCCGAGACGCGAAGGGCCCGGCGGTCGCCGCCGGGCCCTCCACGGTCACGACCGGAGCGCGTCCGTCAGGGGAAGATGATCTCGAGCCCGAAGTACATGATCGCGGTCAGGATGAAGCCCGCCCAGAAGGTGCCGTTCAGCGTGGCGAGGAGCTTCTTGCCGGCCCCGGCCTTGTCCGGGGATGCCGGGCCGACCAGCGCGTTGACTTCCGCAGCGACGAGCACGATCAGCAGGAGCACGAGGGCGCCGACCTGCTGGCCGCCCGTGGTCGGGTTCGCCAGGCTCAGGTGCGATGCCGCACCCATGAAGAAGAGCATGGGAATGGAGAGCAGGGTATTGGTGCGCGAGGCGACGCCGCCACGGGCACCACGGGCGGCCGCCTCGGCGATCGCCGACCCGCCCTTGGCCACCTGGGTGGCCGAGGCGATGACGACCTGCTGGGCGGGCCAGATCACGAACCACACGTTGGCCCACATCACCGAGCCGAGCATGCCGCCGAAGAAGATCTTCCACCCGTAGGCGGTGGCGAAGAACCCGCCCACCCCGCCGTACTGCGCGAACATGATGTGGAGGATGTAGAGCCAGCCGGTGATGAAGGTGAACATGGCGCCCCACCGGAACCACCACAGCGCGCGGCCCACGAGTCCTCCGGCGATCATCCCCGAGCGCACCGGCGCCTCGGCGCCCGCGAAGAACGGCGTCTGCACGAAGTTGAAGTAGTACAGCATACCGATCCACGTGATGCCGGCGAGGAAATGAAACCACCGCAGCAGGAACAGCCAACCTTCTCCACTGGCTAACGCCATGTGTCCCGCCTCCTATCGTTCGATGGGCTACTCCTCGTCCTCCTCGTCCTTGTCGTCGTCGTCCAGATCCTCGTCGTCGAGGTCGTCCTCCTCGTCCTCCTCGTCGTCCTCGTCGAGGTCGTCGGCGAAGCCGTCGTCGTCCTCGTCGAAGTCCTCGTCGTCGTCCTCCTCGTCCTCGTCCTCGTCCTCGTCCTCGTCGTCCTCGACCTCCTCGACGTCCTCGAGGGCGTCGTCGTCCTCCTCGTCGAGGTCGTCGTCCTCGTCCGTCAGCTCGTCGTCGTCCTCGACGTCGTCGTCGTCCAGCGCAGCGGAGGCGGGCGCGGATGCATCGTGCCAGGGGCGTTGCCGGAACTGCATTGAAGAGTCCTCCGAGCGGTGCGGCTTAAGTAGCCGGAATCGCTACTTTGGATTTGACCGTGCGGATTATACCAACAATCGTTTTCGCGCTGGCCGAACTATCGGCGCCCGACACCGACCTCGACCCGGTCGGCGGGGCGAGCCGCCGGGCGCGGCACGCGCGGCGGGCATCCCCGGTCGCGCGCGGCCTCCGAAGTCGACGGTTCGTCATCCCGCCCGAGTGTAGCAGCGTCGGATCAGCGGCGCGCCGCGCGAAAAGCGCGCTCGAAGCCGGGCAGCGCGCGGATGACCGTGCCGCGCTCCACGGTGAGCGAGATCCGGATGTGGCCGGGGGCGCCGAACCCCGAGCCGGGCACCGTCAGCACGCCCTCCTCGGCCAGCAGGCGGACGAACGCCACGTCGTCGTCGATCGGCGTGCGAGGGAAGACGTAGAACGCGCCCTGCGGCTTCACGCACTCGTACCCGATG
>DASUPA010000497.1:0-3883 GCA_036276335.1 Candidatus Methylomirabilota bacterium
GCCATGATCAGGCCGTTCGGCACGCCGAGCGCGCGCGCGGCGCGCACGTAGTCGAAGTTCCGCGCGCGCAGGAACTCGGCGCGCACCACGCTCACGAGCGTCATCCACGAGAAGAGCAGCATGAGGCCGAGCAGCCACCAGAAGTTCGGCTGGACGATGCCGGCCAGGATGATGAGCAAATAGAGGACGGGCAGGCCCGACCACACCTCGATGAGGCGCTGGAAGAGCAGGTCGACCCAGCCGCCGAAGTAGCCCTGGACGGCGCCGGCGGCCACGCCGACCACGGAGGCGCCCAGGGTCAGGGCCAGGCCGAACAGGACGGAGATGCGGAAGCCGTAGACGAGCCGCGCGACCACGTCGCGGCCGACGTCGTCGGTGCCGAGCCAGTGGCGCGCCGACGGCGGCGCCGGCGCCGGCACGCCGAGCTCCCAGTCGATCGTGTCGTAGCGGAAGGCCACGGGCGGCCACACCATGAAGCCGCGCGCCTCGATGAGCCGGCGGACCGCGGGGTCGCGGTAGGCGGCCTCCGTCGGCAGCATGCCGCCGAAGGCCGTCTCCGGATAGGCGCGCAGCACCGGGACGTGGACGCGCCCGCCGTACCGGACGAGCAGCGGGCGGTCGTTGGCGAGGAGCTCGGCGCCCAGCGACAGCCCGAAGAGCGCCAGGAAGATCCAGAGCGACCAGTGGCCACGGCGGTTGGCGCGGAAGGCGGCCACCCGCCGCCGGGCGAGCGGCGACAGCGTCACGGCTCCCGCCGCTCGAAGTCGATGCGCGGGTCGATGGCCACGTACGTGAGGTCGGTCACGATGCCGAGGAGGAGCCCCAGGAGCGTGTAGAGGTAGAGCGTCCCGAACATCACCGGGTAGTCCCGGTTCACGGCCGCCTCGAACCCGAGCAGGCCCAGGCCGTCCAGCGAGAAGATCACCTCGATGAGGAGCGCGCTGGTGAAGAGGATGCCCACGAACGCCCCCGGGAAGCCGGCCACCACGATGAGCATCGCGTTGCGGAAGACGTGGCCGTAGAGCACGCGCCGCCGCGTGAGCCCCTTGGCCCGCGCGGTGGCGACGTACTGCTTGTTGATCTCGTCGAGGAACGAGTTCTTCGTCAGCATCGTGAGCCCCGCGAACCCGCCCGCCACCATCGCCGTCACCGGCAGCACCAGGTGCCAGAGATAGTCGACGATGCGCTCGGGCCAGGCCATCAGCGCCCAGTCGCTCCCGGTGAGGCCGCGGAGCGGGAACCACTGGGCGAAGGAGCCGCCGGCGAAGAGGACCACGAGCAGCAGCGCGAAGAGGAAGCCGGGGATGGCGTAGCCGACGATGACGGCGCCGCTGGTCCAGACGTCGAACGGCGCGCCGTCGCGCGTGGCCTTGGCGATGCCGAGCGGGATGGAGACGAGGTAGACGAGCAGCGTCGTCCAGAGCCCCAGCGAGATCGACACCGGCAGCTTCTCGAGCAGGAGGCCGAGGACCGGACGGTCCCGGTAGAAGCTGGTCCCGAGGTCGAAGACCGCGTAGTTCCGCATCATGACCAGGAACCGCTGCCAGGCCGGCTTGTCGAACCCGAACTGCCGCTCCAGCTGCCGGATCAGGTCGGGATCGATGCCCCGCGAGGCGCGCGTGTCCGCCGCGTCGCCGCCCGGCGCCACCCGGCCGCGCGCGCCCGTCTCGCCGATGCCGGTGCCGCCCACGCGCGCCGTGGCCTCGGCGGCGTGGCCGCGAAGCCGCGCGATCATGAGATCGACCGGGCCGCCCGGCGCCGCCTGCACGATGACGAAGTTGGCGAGCATGATGCCGACCAGCGTCGGGATCACGAGCAGCAGGCGGCGCGCGAGGTAGCCGATCACTCGGTGCGCACCCACCAGGCGTCGAAGCCGAGCTCGTACTTCGGCGAGACGGCCGGGCGCCCGAAGCGGTTCCAGTACGCGACCCGGAACGCGGTGATGTGCCAGTGGGGGATCACGTAGTGCCCCCAGAGGAGCACGCGGTCGAGCGCCTGCGTGCGCGCGATGAGGGCCGGGCGGTCGGGGGCGGCCACGAGCAGCGTGATGAGCTGGTCCACGACCGGGTCGCTGACGCCGGCGAGGTTCCGGCTGCCCGGCGTGCGCGCCGCCTCGCTGCTCCAGTAGTCCATCTGCTCGTTGCCCGGCGAGAGCGACTGGCCGAAGACCGCCACCGTCATGTCGAAGTCGAAGTGCTTCAGGCGGTACTCGTACTGCGCGGCGTCCACGGTGCGGACGCGCGCGCGGACGCCCAGCCGCTCCAGGTTCCGCACGAACGGCAGCGCGATGCGCTCCCAGGTCGGGTCGGCGAGCAGGATCTCGAACGTCATGGGCGTGCCAGTCGGCTCGTGCACGAGCCGCATGTCTCGCACCACCCAGCCGGCCGTCTCGAGCAGCCGGAGCGCGGCCACGAGGTTCGGCCGCACCCCGCCGGGCTCGGTCGACGGCGGCCGGTACGCCTCGGTGAGCACCGCCTCCGGGATCCGGTCGCGGAAGGGCGCGAGCACCTCGCGCTCGGCCGGGCCCGGGAGCCCGCGCGCGGCCAGCTCCGAGTTCGAGAAGTAGCTCGCCGTCCGCGTGTAGGCCCCGTAGAACAGGTGCCGGTTGGTCCACTCGAAGTCGAACGCGCTCGCGAGCGCCTGCCGCACGCGGGGATCGCGGAAGATCTCGCGCCGCGTGTTGTAGACGAAGCCCTGCATGCCGGTCGGGATCTGGTTGGGAATCTGCTCCTTGCGGATCCGTCCCTCGCGGACGGCGGGGACGTCGTAGCCGGTCGCCCAGTGCTTGGACGAGTTCTCCAGGCGGAAATCGTACGCGCCGGCCTTGAGGGCCTCCAGCGCCACGGTGCCGTCGCGGTAGTAGTCGTAGCGGAGCGTGTCGAAGTTGAACCGGCCGGTGTTGACGGGCAGCTCGGCCGCCCAGTAGTCGGCGACGCGGCGGTACGTGATCGAGCGCCCGGGGTCCAGCGCCTCCACGCGGTACGGGCCGCTGCCGAGCGGCGGCTCGAGCGTCGTCCTCGTGAAGTCCCGCCCCGCCCACCAGTGCTTCGGCAGCACGGGCATCTGGCCGACGATCAGCGGCAGCTCCTGGTTCGTCCCGCCCGTGAACGTGAACCGGACGCGCCGGGCGCCGGCGGGCTCGGCGCGCGCCACGTGCGCGTAGTAGGACCGGTAGAACGGATGCCCCTTCGCCTTCAGCGTGTCGAACGTCCAGATGACGTCCTCGACCGTCATCGGGCGGCCGTCGTGGAAGCGCGCCTCGCGGCGGAGCGTGAAGGCCACCCACGAGCGGTCGGGCGGCGTCTCCACGGTCTCGGCCACGAGGCCGTACTGCGCGAACGCCTCGTCCGCCGAGCCGACCATCAGCGTGTCGAAGACCTGGCCCAGTCCCGCCGCGGGGACACCCTTGAGGACGAAGGGGTTGAGCGTGTCGAAGGTGCCGATGGCGGACAGCGTCACCCGGCCGCCCTTGGGCGCCCGGGGATCGACGTAGTCGAAGTGCGCGAAGCCGGGACCGTACTTGAGATCGCCGTACATCGACAGCCCGTGCGCGGGCCGCGCCGCGTCGGCCGCGCCGGTGGGCGGCGCCGGCAGCGCGGCGGCGAGGAGCAGGAGGGCGGCGAGGACGGCTCGTGCCTTCATCTGGGTCGACGTCCCCGATACTACCCGCATTCTTCCGCGGGGACGCTCATGCGCCGGGGCACGGGCCGCCCCGGCGCACGAGGCCCGGTTGCCGGGTCGACGCTACGGCGACTGCACCCGGCGCATGACCTGGATCTCCGAGGCGTCGATCGTCACCGTGCCGGCCACCACGTCCCGCGGCAGCGCGCTCACGCCGGCGCCCGAGGTCACGCGGGGCTGCGACCGGACGACGATCTCGTCA
>DASUPA010000498.1:0-3702 GCA_036276335.1 Candidatus Methylomirabilota bacterium
CCTCGAGTATAGCAGCCTATTCTGCAGGCGCCACCCCGCCGGCCGGCTGACGCCGGGGCGTTCCGACTGACGCCGGCCCCACCTGCCAGCGTCCGGGCCCGAGCAGGCGGCACGCTCGGACGCCGGTCGGTTGCAATCACGGCTCCGCCTACGCCGCTGGCACGCCGCTCGCAGCCTTCCGGCCTTTCCATGCGCCAGCACGGAAGGAGGTGGCTCATGGTGACGGTGAACGAGGTCATGATTCGAGACGTGGTGACGATCGACGCCTCGGGGACGCTGCTCGAGGCCGCCGAGCTCATGCGCGATGCCAACGTGGGGATGCTGCCGGTCATGGACGAGGACGTGCTCCGCGGGATCGTGACCGACCGCGACCTGGTGGTGCGGGCGATGACGCGCGACGTGCGCCCCTCGGAGGTCCGCGTGAGCGAGTGCCTCAGCGCGCCGCCGCGCTGTGCCGAGCCCGACTGGACGGTCGACGAGGCGATGGAGGAGATGGCCCGGCGGCAGGTCGGACGGCTGCCCATCGTCGACGCCAGCGGGCGCGTGATCGGGGTGGTGACGCTCAGCTCGCTGGCGCTCCGCTCGCCCAAGCAGCAGGAGGCGCTCGAGACGGCGCAGGAAGTCTCCCGGCGCTCGGCGCGGGCGGCATAGCCCACCGGGGCGCGACGTGGCGAGGGCACCGAAGCGAGGAGGACGGCGCTGGGTCCGCAAGGTCCAGCAGACGTCGGACGCGCTGGACCTCCCGGCGGGCATCTTCAAGCGCTCGCCTCGCGCGATCGCCCAGGGGCTGAAGCGCGCGGCGACCGAGAGCCGGCGCCGGAAGGGACGCACGCCGTTCCAGTCGGCGATGTCGATGCTGAACTACCACGTCAACCGGGGCGGCCGCGGGCTCTCGCGCGCGGATCGCACACGGCTCGAGGCCGCCAAGCGCGAGCTCCGGAAGGCGTTCGGCCGGCCGCCCGCGGGCGGCCGCCCGCAGCGGCATCGACGCGCGGCATGAGGTGCTCCGTCGCCAGCAGCGAGCCCTCGCCGTCGAAGATCCGGGCGGTGAGGCCGTCGACGTCGACGTCGACCTCGCCGAAGGTCGCCACGCCACCCGCCGCGAACAGCACCCGCGAGCCGAGCGTGCCGTCGGGCGGCCCCGGGCGCTGAGGCCGCGCGGCCAGCGGCCCCGCGATCAGCTCGTGGACGCGGAAGCCGGGCCAGGGCTCGTGCTCGGCCAGCAGCGCGAAGTGGACGTCGCCCGCGAGGAAGACCACGTTGGCCACGCCGCGGTTCCGCAGCGCGCGCAGGATCGCGTCGCGCTCGCGCGCGAACCCCGTGGAGAATGCCAGGAAATCCCTGGCCGCCCACGAGTCGCCGCACGGCCAGGCCTTGGGAATCGAGAGCGGCACGCTGGAGGCGACCAGCTTCCACACGGCGGTGGACGCCGCGAGCGATTCGAGCAGCCACCGGCGCTGTCGCTCGCCGAGCAGCGTCTTGTCGGCGCCGTCGGGCCGGCAGCCCCGGCTCCGGTACTGCCGCGTGTCGAGCACCACGATCTCGGCCAGGCGCCCGTGACGGAAGCGCCGATGGAGGCGGGTCGCGTCGCCGGGCGGCGTGTCGATGGGCCAGTAGTCGACGAAGGCCTGTCGCCCGACCGGCATGAGCGGCTCGTGCGGGCCGGCGAAGTTGTTGCGGACGTCGTGATCGTCCCACGTGGCCCAGACGCCCGTGCGCCGGAGGAAGCGCTGGACCGCGGCGTCTTCCCGGTTGTATCGGTGGCGCGCGTGGAACTCCGCCAGCGTGCGCGCGACGAGATCGGCGCCCGGCACGATGCCCTCGCCGGTGCACCGGTGGTCCGCGTAGATCGTGTCGCCGAGAAAGAGGAAGCGGTCCGGCCGCCGCGCCGCCATCGCGTCGAAGACGGCATACCCGCGGTCGATGGGGCGGCAGTACCCGCGGGCTCCGAGGTCCGCGCTCCAGAGCAGGCGCAGCGGGATCGCGCGGTCGGCCGCGGGCGCGGTGCGGAAGCCGCCGGTGACCGCGGCGACTCCCTCGGCCTGGATCCGGTACTCGTACCGCGTGTCCGGGGCGAGCGCGTCCAGTCGCGCGCGGGCGGTGAGATCGCGCTCCGGCGCCGGCCGGAGGACCAGCGTGCGCGGCGCGCGGCCGGCGCTCGTGACGGTGACCGTGAGCGGCGCCGTGGTCGGGCCGCGCGTCCAGAGGACGGCGGTCGTCTCGGTGACGTCGCCGATGGTCACGAGGACCGGCGCCGGCGGCGCCGCCGGGCCCGCGAGGCCGGGCGCCCCGCGCGCCGCCGCGGCGAGGGCGACGGCGGTCACGATCGCCGCCGTGGCGCGCAGCGCGATCGCCGGCCGTCGACCGGAGCCCGGGGTCATCGGCAGGTCCCTTGCACGTCGACAATCATATGGCGCGCCAGGCACGGGACAGGATCGGCACGCCCGGCACCCTCGAGGTCCTGAGCATCGCCGGCATTCCGATCTACGTCCACGCGAGCTGGCTGGCCGTGTACGCGCTCATCACCTGGACGCTCGCCATCGGGTACTTCCCGCGCACGCTGCCGGACGGCACCACCGCCACCTACTGGATCGCCGGGCTCGTGGGCGCGCTCCTGCTGTTCGTCTCGGTGCTGCTGCACGAGCTGGCGCACGCCCTCGTGGCGCGGCGCCACGGCCTGACCGTGCGCGGCATCACGCTGCACGTCTTCGGCGGGGTGTCGCAGCTCGAGGACGAGCCGCCGACGCCGCGCGCCGAGTTCCTGATCGCCGTGGTCGGTCCGCTCACGAGCTTCGCGATCGGCGGCGGCCTCTGGGCGCTGGCGGCGAGCGGCCTGCTCGCGGGCGGCGTGGCCGGTGCCATCGTGCAGTACCTCGCCTGGATCAACGTCGCGGTCGGCGTGTTCAACCTGGTGCCGGGGTTCCCGCTGGACGGCGGGCGCTTGCTCCGGGCGGCGCTCTGGCAGTGGAAGGGGACGCTGTCCCGGGCGACGTACATCGCCAGCCGGGTCGGCACCGCCATCGCGTTCGGGCTCATGGGGCTCGGAGCGCTGCAGGTCCTGACGGGCGGACTCGTCGGCGGGCTGTGGCTGATCTTCATCGGGCTCTTCCTGAGGACTGCCGCCGACGCCGGCTACACGCAGATGGCGCTGCGCGAGGCGCTGGACCGGCTGGTCGTCCGCGACGTCATGAGCCCGGACGTCGTCACCATCGACGGGGCGGCCTCGGTCGCCGAGCTGATGGAGCAGTTCTGGACGCACCACTTCACGAGCTTTCCGGTGGTGGCGGGCGGCCGCGTGGAGGGCATCGCCGCGGTGCACGACATCAAGGCGGTCGCGCCCGACCGGCGGCAGCACACGCCCGTGCGCGACATCATGCGACCGCTCGGCGAGAGCCTCGTGATCGCCCAGGGCGACAGTCTCGTACGGGCGCTGGAGAAGGCCGGGGCCAACGGGCTCGGCCGTCTCGCCGTGCTCGAGAGCGGGCGACTGATCGGGTACCTCTCGCTCAAGGACATCACGCACGTGCTCGTCCTGCGGGGCGTGACGCCCGCCGGCACCGTCCGCCCGGACGCGGCCGCGCGCCGCGACCTCGAGCGCGCCGCCTGAGCGCGCGCCGCCCGGCCGCGCGCGTTCTTTCCGCGGGCGGTAGGATGAGCGGTATGCCCGTCGCCTCACGCAGGGAAGGAGCCCGAACGATGCGC
>DASUPA010000499.1:0-10822 GCA_036276335.1 Candidatus Methylomirabilota bacterium
TCTACACGGCCCTGGAGAAGCGGACGGTCGACGGCGCCATGACCTCGGCCACGAACGCCGAGCCGATGAAGTTCTTCGAGGTGGCCAAGTACCTGGACTACTGGTACATCGCGGGCGCGGCGCAGGAGTGGCTGGTCGCCAACCAGAAGGCGTGGGACGCCCTCCCCAAGGACCTCCAGCAGGTCGTGCTCGACGCCGTGAAGGAGACGAACCTCGAGGAGAAGGAGTGGGCCGACGCCGCCGCCTTCGACACGCGCGTGCGGAAGCGCCTGCCCGAGCTCGGCATGACGATCGTCGACCCGCCCAAGGAGGAGCTGGCGAAGGCGCGCACGATCGCCAAGGGCGCCTGGGACATCTGGCTCAAGCGCACCGGCGCCGACGGCAAGCGCGGGCTGGAGCTGGCGCTGAAGGCACTCGGACGCTGACCGGCCCGCGGAGGTGATCGGGCGCGTCGCGCGATTGGCGGCCACGCTGGCGGGGTTCGCCGTCCTCGCCATCGTGGCGCTGATCACGTACGACGTCGGGATGCGCTACTTCTTCGAGGAGCCGCAGCTGTTCGTCGACGAGGTCGCGAGCTTCCTCGAGGTGCTGGTGATCTTCGGCGGCCTCGCCTACACCTTCCGCACCGGCGGCCACGTCCGCGTCGATCTGGTCACCACGCACCTGCCGGGCCGGGTGCGGGCCTGGCTGCGGGCGGTCGGGCTCGTGCTCGGGCTCGTCTTCCTCTCCATCGTCATGTGGACCACCGTGGACTCGGCGCTGACGGCCCATCGCTACGGCCGCGTCTCGGCCGTCATGCTGTACTCGCTGTGGCCCACGATGCTGCTCATCCCGCTCGGGCTGGCGTTGCTGGCGCTCGTCATGCTGGTGGCGCTCGTCGCCCAGCTGCGCGCGCTCGGGGGGCCGCAGGCCGACGAGCTGCCGCCCCCCGAGAGCGCCGAGTGAGCGAGGCGCTCCTCGGCACCCTCCTCATCGCGGCGATGTTCGTGCTGTTCGCGATGGGCGTGGAGATCGCGCTCGCGCTCGGCATCGTGGGCATCGCGGGGCTGCTCTATCTCAAGGGCTGGAGCATCGGGCTCGGCGTGGTGGGCTCGATCGCGTGGACGAACGCCACCAGCTTCTCCTTCGTCGCGGTGCCGCTCTTCGTCTTCATGAGCGGGATCCTGCTCCACTCGGGCATCGGCCGCGGCCTCTACACGGCCGTGGCGCGCTGGGTGTCGTTCCTGCCCGGCGGTCTCGCGGTGGCGTCGATCTTCTCCTGCGCCATCTTCGCCGCCATCTCCGGCTCGAGCGTGGCCACGGCGGCCACCATCGGCATGATCGCCATCCCGGAGATGGAGCGCCGCGGCTATTACCGGCCGCTGATCTGCGGGGCGCTGGCGGCGGGCGGCACCATCGGAATCCTGGTCCCGCCCTCCATCCCGATGATCATCTACGGCGTGATGACCGAGACGTCGATCGGGCACCTCTACATGGCGGGGATCGTGCCGGGCCTCGTGCTCGCCGTGATGTTCGCGGCGTTCGTGGTGGCGTACGCGATGCTCTGGCCGGAGGCGGCGCCGCGGGTCGCCGAGGACCACGGCAGCTTCCTCGAGAAGCTGCGGTCCTTCTACGAGGTGGCGCCGGTGGCCCTCCTCATCGTCGTCGTGCTGGGCTCCATGTACGTTGGCATCGTCACCCCGACCGAGGCGGCCGCCCTCGGCTCGTTCGTCAGCCTCATCCTGGCCGCGCTCGCCGGCAAGCTGACGTGGACGACGCTCCACGCCGCGTTCAACTCCACCGTGCGGACGACGTCGATGGTCATGCTCATCATCGTCTTCGCATCGGTCTTCTCGCACGTCATCGCGCTGATCGGCGCCCCGCGGGCGCTGCTGCGGACGGTGGTCGGCCTCGAGCTCCCGCAGTGGGCGTTCTTCGTCGCCGTCTTCGCGTTCCTCCTCGTGATCGCCTACGCGCTGGAGGAGCTGTCCGTGATGATCATCATGCTGCCGATCCTCTTTCCGCTGGTCACGGGCCTCGGCTTCGATCCGGTCTGGTTCGGCATCATCATGATCGTCTGGCTGGAGATCGGCTTCATCACGCCGCCGGTGGGCCTCAATCTCTTCGTGATCCAGGGGCTGACGCCCGGCGCCACCGCGCGCGACATGATGCTCGGCACCACGCCGTACGTGGTGATGCTGATCGCCCTGGTCGGGCTCCTCTTCCTCTTCCCCGACCTCGCCCTCTGGCTCCCCGGCCAGATGATGGGCCGCTGACACCGGGCAACGCTGCGTCGGGCGGGCCGCCCGCCCGGCGAGCGCGCCGGTGACGAGCTAGCCGTCGCGCTCCAGCGCCTCGCGGAGCTTGTCCTTCGGGACGGCGATCTCCACGCCCGCCCGCTCGTTCTGGAGCACCATCGACACGCGCGAGTCGCGCTCGCTCCAGCCGCGGTTCATGGCCTCGGTCATCTCCGCCAGGGCGAGGTTCGCCAGGCGCATCGGCACCCCGAGCTCGCGGCCGAGCTCGGTCGCGAGCGTCACGTCCTTGTGGGCCAGGCGCAGCGTGAACTGCGGCGGCTCGTAGCTGTTCGGCAGGTACTGGTCGACGAGGCGGTCGAACGTGCGGCGGCGGCCGAGCGCGCCCTGGCGTACCGCCTGCCACAGCGCCAGCGGATCGACGCCGCCCTTGACGCCGAGCGTGAAGACCTCCGCGAGCGCGGCCTGGATGGCGTAGCCCGCGCAGTTGTGGACGAGCTTGGCCACCGAGCCGGCGCCGATGGGCCCGACGTACATGACCTGGTCGCCGATGGCGTCGAGCACGGCCTTGTGGCGGTCGAAGACGGCCCGATCGCCGCCCACCCAGAGCGCGAGCTTCCGCGTGCGCGCCCCGTGGGGGCCGCCGCTCACCGGCGCGTCGAGCAGGTGCACGCCCTTGGTCGTGAAGCGCTCGTGCAGGCGGCGGATGAGCGACGGCGAGTTCGTGCTCAGGTCGAACCACGCCGTGCCGGCCCGCATGCCGGCCAGCAGCCCGGCCTCCGCGAGGGCCACGCTCTCCACCTCCCGCGGCCCGGGCAGCGACGTGAACACGACGTCGGCGCCCTCCGCCGCGAGCCGCGGCGAGTCGGCCCACTTGGCGCCCGCCGCCAGGTGCGGGGCGGCGGCGTCGCGCCGCAGGTCGTGCACGGTGAGCTCGTGGCCCGCCGCGCGCGCGTTGAGCGCCATGCTGCTGCCCATGATGCCGAGTCCGATGAAGCCGAGTCTCATGACGTCGCCCCCGCTACTTCGTCGCCACGATGCGGTCCCAGAGCTCGCCGTACTGCTGCTTGTACTGGGGCCAGATCTTCTCCTCGGCGATCTTGCGGAACGACGCCACGTCCGCCGCGTTGACCTTCATGCCCTTCGCCTCGAGGATCTCCTTGGCCTTGGCCAGGTTGTCGACGCTCTCGGTCAGCTCGCGCACCTTCTTCTGCGCCTCGCGGCCCACCTCCATGAAGAGCTTCTGCTGCTCCGGCGTCAGGCTCTTCCAGACGCCGAGGTTCATGACCAGCAGCGTGGGGCCGTAGTTGTGGAACGTCATCGACACGTACTTCGAGACCTCGTAGACCTTCAGCGCGTTGATGTTGTAGATGGGCAGGTCGGCGCCGTCGATGACGCCCTGCTGCGCGGCCGGGATGACCTCACCCCACGGCATCGGCACCGCGCTGGCGCCCAGGCCGTTGACGGTGTCGGCGAACACGCGGCCCTGCTGCACGCGCAGCTTGAGCCCCTTCAGGTCGGCCGGCGTGTTGATCGGCTTGCGGTTGTTCCAGAAGTGCCGGAACCCGTAGTCGTAGAAGTAGATGATCTTCAGCTTGTACTTCTGCTGGAAGGTCTCGTCGAGGCGCTTGCCGATCTCGCCGTTGAACATCGTGTAGGCGTGGTTGTAGTCCCGCACCAGGTAGGGCGTGAGAAAGACGCACAGCTCGGGAAACACCGTGCACGTCGCCCCGACCGGCGTGCCGAGTGCGATGTTGCCCGACTTGACGGCGTCCATGATCTCGAGCTCCTTGCCCAGCAGCGTGCCGCCGTGGAAGCGGACGTCGAGCGTGCCCTGGGAGCGCTTGGTCACCTCGTCGGCCAGGTACTTGAAGCCGATGGCCCCCGACTCCGGCGGCGGAATGATGTGGGCGAGGTCGAGCTTGCGGGCGCCGGGCTTGGCCTGGCCGGGCGCGGGCTGGTTGCCGAGGAACACCATCAGGGCCACCACGATGGAAATGCACGCGACGCTGCGCTGGAATCGGCTCATGGACGCCTCCCGTTGGGAGGCGACGTTGACGCCATCGTGCGCGCTTGTCAAGCGCGGGGTTCGACGAGTGCGCGCGGCGTTTGACAAGACCGCACGCACCGGCTACGTTCCCGGCGGTGAGTCTCGTCCTCCGCGCCGTCGCCTGGCTGCCTCATGTCGCGGTCACCGTCCTCATGCTGGTGGCGATGGTCGACATGCTGCTGGGAGTCTTCCTCCGCTACGTGATGACGTGGGTGTCGGCCCGGTTCGATCTCCCGTCGATCCGCTTCTTCTGGGTGGAGGAGATCGGCGAGTACGCGCTGGCGTGGCTCACGTTCATCGGCGCCGCCATCGGCATCCGGCGCGGCACGCACTTCGCCGTGCAGATCCTCACCGATCGCCTGCCCCCGCGCCTGCGGCGCGCGGTCTACGCCGGGCACCACGTCCTCCTCGTCGGCTTCGGCGGGCTGGTCGCCATCTATGGCTGGCAGGTCAGCGAGCTGAACAGCCAGTCGTTCTCGCCGGCGCTCGATCTCAACCTGCGCTGGCTCTACCTCTCCGCCGTCGTCGGCGGCATCCTGATCGTCGTCTACAGCCTGGCCGCGCTCGCGGACGTGCTCCGCGGCGAGGTACCGCGCACGATCCACGAGACCTGACCGTGCTGATCGCGACCGTCGTCGTCACTTTCGTCGTGTTGACGGTCCTGTCGATGCCCATCGTGTTCGCGCTCGGCATCGCGGGCTTCGCCGGCCTCTTCGTCGGCGACTTCTCGCTCACGAAGCTGCCGTCGAGCCTGGTGGCGGGCTCGCAGAGCTGGGTGCTGCTCGCCATCCCCACCTTCGTCTTCGCCGGCAACCTCATGGAGCGCTGCGGGATGTCGTACGCGCTCGTCGACCTGGCGCGCTCGCTCATCGGCTGGGTGCGCGGCGGGCTCGGCATGTCGGTGGTGCTCGCGGAGTACTTCTTCTCGGGCATCTCGGGCTCCACCATCGCCGACGTCTCCGCCATCGGGTCGATGCTCACGCCGCCGATGCTGCGCGCCGGCTACAAGCGGGAGCACGCCGTGTCGCTGGTGGCCTCGGCCAGCGCGATGGGCATCCTGGTGCCGCCCGCCATCTTCATGATCGTGCTCGGGCAGGTCACCGACACGTCGGTGGTCGGCATCTTCCTGGGCGGGTTCCTGCCGGCCGCCGTGACCGCGCTGTGCCTGCTGGTGGTCGTCTTCTGGCAGGCGCACCGGCTGCAGTGGCCGAAGGACCGGCGCCCGACGGGCGCGGAGTTCGCCACGGCGGCGAAGGCGTCGCTGGTGCCGCTGGTGGTGCCGGTCGTGATCGTGGCCGGCTTCTACTTCGGCGTCTTCACGGCCACCGAGGCGGGCGCCCTGGTCGCCGCCTACGCCGTCGCCGCCGCCTTCCTCTACTACCGCAACGTCACGCTCCGCGAGATGGTCAAGCTCGTGTACGAGAGCGCGCTGCTGACGGCGGCCGTGGTGTTCCTGCTCGCGGTCGCGAGCGTCTACCAGTTCCTGATGGGCATGCTCGGGGTCCCGGTGCTGCTGGGCGACGTGCTGGAGCCGCTCAAGGCGACGCCGTGGCTCTTCCTGGCCGCGGTCTCGGTCATCGTGATCCTCTTCGGCATGGTGCTCGAGGGGCTGCCGGCGGCCGTCGTCCTGGTTCCCGTCGTCTTCCCGATCGCCAAGCAGATCGGCATCCATCCCATCCACTTCAACATCGTCCTCACCGCCGCGGTCGGGGTCGGGCTCTTCCTGCCGCCGATCGGCGTCGGCCTGCTGATGGCCCTCCGCTTCGCCAACATCTCCGTGGGACAGCACTTCCGTGCCTACTGGCCGTACCTCGCCGCCCTCCTGGCCGGGCTCCTCATCCTGATCCTCGTGCCCGAGATCACGCTCTTCCTGCCCCGGCGGGCGGGCCTGGTGCGCTGACCAGGCGGCACGCCGCGAGCCCTCGCCCGCGGCGGCCCGGGAGCGGGTAGACTACCGCGCACAGCCGACTCCACCCGCCGGGAGGGCAACATGTCGAAGCTCAGCCGAATGCTGTTCACGGTCGTCGCGGGCGCCGTCCTCGCTCTCGCGCACCCCGCCGCCGCGCAGACGACGCTCACGATGTCGTCGTGGGTCTCGCCCCAGCATCACCTCACCAGCACCGTGCTGCAGGGGTGGGCAAACGAGGTCGAGAAGGCGACCAACGGGCGCGTGAAGTTCCGGATGCTGCCCAAGCACCCGTCCGCGCCGCCCGGCACCTTCGACGCCGTGCGCGACGGGCTGGTGGACCTCTCCTACGTCACCGCCAGCTACACGCCCGCCCGCCACGTCCTGCCCCTGATGGCGGAGCTGCCCGGCAGCGGCGACACCTCGCTCGTCAACTCCGTGGCCTACTCGCGCATCTACTGGAAGCACTTCCACAAGGTGGGCGAGTACAGAGGGGTCAAGCTGCTCGGCGTGTTCACCCACGGCCCCGGGCAGATGTTCACGAAGAAGCCGGTGGCGGGCATCGCCGACGTCCAGGGCCTGAAGATCCGCACCGGCGGCGGCGTGGCGGAGGCGGTGGCCAAGGCGCTGGGCGCCTCCGCCTTCGTGAAGCCGGCGCCGGAGTCGTACGAGCTGCTGAAGTCCGGCGTGGCCGACGGGGTGTTCTTCCCCATGGAGTCGATCATCTCGTTCAAGCTCGACACGGTGCTGGAGCAGGCGACGCTCTTCCCGGGCGGCATGTACAGCTCGGCCTTCGGATTCTTCATGAACGAGGACACGTGGAACAAGCTCCCGAAGCAGGACCAGGCGGCGATCGAGAAGATCTCCGGCGAGCACATCGCCCGGCTGGCGGGCCGCTCGTGGGACGACGCCGACACGCGCGGCTTCGAGGTGCTGAAGAAGTCCGGCGTCAAGATCGTGCACGCCGACGCCGGGTTCGTGGCCGAGGTGAAGAAGCGCTCGGCGGCGATCATCGACGACTGGATCAAGCAGGCGAGCGCCAAGGGCGTCGACGCCGCCCGGATCCTGGCGGAGTTCCGCGACGAGCTGAAGAAGGTGGCCGCCGGCAAGTGAGCGCGCGCGAGCAGGCGTGGAAGCGGCGCGCCGAGGCGCTCCTCGGCGTCGCCGCGTCCGCCATCCTGTTCGCCATGATGCTGCTGACGACGGTGGACGTGGTCGCGCGCTACGTCTTCAACCGTCCTCTCCGCGGCGCCTTCGAGGTCACCGAGCTGCTGCTGGTCGTCCTCATCTTCGCGGGCCTGCCGCTCGTCTCGTTCGCGGGCGAGCACGCCGTCATGGACTTCGTCGACCGCGTCCTCGGCCGGCGCGCGCAGGGCGCGCTCGAGCGCGTGGTCCAGGCCGTCAGCGCGGCGCTGATGTTCCTCCTCGCGTGGCTCGTGTGGGGGAAGGCGGATCGCGTGTGGGCCTACCGCGACGCCACCGACGTCCTGCGCGTCGTCTACGGGCCCTTCGTCTACTTCACGGCGGTGATGCTGGCCGTGGCCGGCGTGATCCACCTCTACAAGATCGTGGAGCGCCGGTGATCGAGGGGCTGCTGGGACTCGCGCTGATGCTGACGCTCTGCGCGCTGCGCATCCCCATCTCGTTCGCCATGGCCATCGCCGGCCTCGTCGGCTACGCCTACATGCGGGACTGGAACTGGACGGTCGCCTTCGCCATGACGCAGACCAAGCTGTACGAGACGGGCCGCAACTACACGCTGTCCGTCGTCCCGCTCTTCATCCTGATGGGCAACTTCGTCACGCGGGCCGGCATGTCGCAGGAGCTCTTCCGCGCCGCCTACGCGTTCATCGGTCACCTGCGCGGCGGCCTCGCCATGGCCACCATCTGGGCCTCGGCCGCCTTCGGCGGCATCTGCGGCTCGTCGATCGCCACCGCCGCCACCTTCGCCAAGGTTGCCTATCCCTCGATGAAGCGCTTCCACTACTCCGACCGCCTCGCGGCCGGCGTCATCGCCGGCGGCGGCACCCTCGGCATCATGATCCCGCCGTCCACGATCATGGTGATCTACGGCGTCTTCACCGAGACCAACATCGGCAAGCTGTTCGCGGCGGGGATCCTCCCCGGCCTCCTCGGCGCCATCCTGCTGTGCGGCGCGGTGCGGTACATGACGTGGCGCGATCCGGCCTCGGGGCCGCCGGGCGAGCGCTCCGGCTGGCGCGAGCGGCTCGCCGCACTCAAGGACGTCTGGGCAGTGGCCGCGCTGTTCGTGTTTGTCATGGGCGGCATCTACGCCGGCATGTTCACGGCCACCGAGGGCGCGGCCATGGGCGCCTCGGGCGCCATGCTCTTCGCGCTGGCGCGGCGGGCGCTCACGTGGCGGACGCTCTACGCCGCCCTGCTGGAGTCCGCCCGCACGACGGCCATGCTCTTCATGATCCTCATCGGCGCGCTCATGTTCTCGGAGTTCGTGAACATCACCACGATGCCGGCCGACCTCAAGGACTGGGTGACGCGCTTCGAGGTCAGCCCCATGCTCGTCATGGCCGCGATCTGCGCGATCTACGTCGTGCTCGGCACGGCGATGGAAGAGCTGTCGATGATCCTGCTCACCATTCCGGTGTTCTTCCCGGTCGTCGTCCACCTCGGCTTCGACCCGATCTGGTTCGGCGTCGTCATCGTCTGCGTGGTCGAGATCGGGCTCATCAGCCCGCCCGTCGGCATGAACATGTTCGTCCTGCGGACCCTCCTGCCGCACGTGAGCACGGCCACCGTCTTCTCCGGTGTGATGCCGTTCATGGTGGCCGACGTCATCCGCCTCGCCATCCTGGTCGCCGTCCCGTGGCTGACGCTGTGGCTGCCGAGCCTGATGCGATAGGAAAAAGTTTTCCCACGTGCTCACGTGGCCCGCGGCCGCCGCCCGGTCGAGTACAATGCCCTGAAGCGGTCCATGCGCCTCCGAAGTCATCTGGTCCTCTTCGTGCTGGCGGCGCTCGTCCCGGTGATCGGCTTTGCCGTCCTCGTCATCCGGGAAAACGCGGAGCTTCAGCGCGACGCCACCGAGCGCGGCATGCGGGCCACCACCCACGCCGTGGCGGCCACCGTCGACCAGATGCTCGAGACGACGCTGACGACGCTGGAGGCGCTCACCGAATCCGACCACCTGGAGGCGCCGAACCTGCGCGCGTTCCACGCGCTGGCGGAGCGGATCGCCCGCAGCCACGGGTGGCCGACGGTCAGGCTGTTCGATCCGGACGGCCGGGTGCTGATCGACAGCGCCGAGCCGCTGCGCCCCGTTCTCGGGCGCGCGTGGCAGCCGGCCAGCCTGGCGCGCGTGCTGGACGAGCGCCGTCCCGTGGTCTCCGACCTCTTCGAGGCCGGCCGCCACCGGCACGTCGTCGCCATCTACGCGCCCGTCATTCACGACGGCGTCCTCCGGTTCATCGTCGCCGCCACGCTGCCGGCCGCCCGGTTCAGCGAGCTGCTCCGCGCGCAGCAGTTCGAGGCGGGGATGGTCGCCGTCCTGCAGGATCGCGCCGACGTCGTCGTCGCGCGCACCCAGGACGAGCCGGCCATGGTGGGGCGCCGGGTGGAGCATCCCGCGCCCGGAGCGGAGGGCTGGACGCGCAGCCGGCTGCGCGAGGGCGACGAGGTCTACGTCGCCTACGCGACGACGCCCCGGTCACGCTGGCGGCTCGTCCTGACCGTGCCGGCCGAGACGGTCGACGGTCCGCTGCGGCGCGCGCTCTGGCAGCTCCTGGCGGGCGCCGCCGTCGCGGCCGCGCTCGCCGGCGGGCTCACGTTCGCGTTCGGCCGGCGCATCGCCGGCGCGGTGGGCTCCCTCGTCCGCATCGCGCGGGCGCTGGAGCGCGGCGACCGCGCGCAGCCGCTGCGCACGGGCGTCGAGGAGGTGAACGAGCTGGCCGAGCAGCTGCGGGTGGCCGCCGACACCGCCCGCGCGCGGGAGCAGGACGCGGCGCTCCGCGAGACGCACGCGCGCACGATGGCCGATCTCGCGCACGCCATCAACGCCTCGCCGGACGTCGACGCCGTGCTCCGCACCGCGGTGCAGGCGGCGCGCGTCCTCGTGGGCGCCGACTCCGCGCGCATCGGGCTCGTGGACGACGCGGGGCGCCTCGTGATCCGCTACTCCACCGCCGAGCGCACCGCGATGCCGGCCGGCTTCGTCATCCAGCGCGGCCACGGCCTCGGCGGGCTCGCGCTCGCGACCGGCCGCGCCATACGCAGCGACGACATCGGCGCCGACCCGCGCTTCCGCGACGAGCTGTACATCCCGATCGCCCGCGCCGACGGCATCGTGTCCTCCATGGCCGCCCCCATCGTCAGCGGCAACACGGTGGCCGGCGTGATCTACGCGAACAACGCGACGCACCGGCCGTTCACCGACGACGAGGAGGCGCTCCTCCTCTCCCTGGCCGACCACGTGGGCGTCGCCGTCGAGAAGGCGCGCCTGCTGGCCGCCGAGCACGCCGCCCGCGCCGAGGCGGAGGCGGCCAGCCGCGGCAAGGACGAGCTGCTCGCGATGCTGGGCCACGAGCTGCGCAACCCGCTCTCGGCCATCTCGAACGCCGTCCACCTGCTCGAGCGGGTCCCGCCGGAGCCGCCGGTCGC
>DASUPA010000500.1:0-8125 GCA_036276335.1 Candidatus Methylomirabilota bacterium
GAAGTACGACTTCGCGCTCTGCCACACGCGGATGTCCGGCGACTGCCGCGACCGCCGTGACCCCGTCGTCTGCGCCCCTTGCGGCCTGCGCACCATCTGCCGCCACTGGCGGTCGCGCGCAGCCACGCGAATCTCGCCCCGGCCAGCGAAGCGCGATGGCGCAGCCACGGCACCGATCTCTCTCCGGCCGGTGACGCGCGATGGCGCAGCCACCACTGCCTCTCTCGGGCCACCCACGGGGGCGCAGGACACAGCGCTCCGATACCAATGACCGAGATCACGGGTCTCCTGCTCGGCGGGCTGGTCGTCGTGCTCGCGGCGGTCGCGTGGACGCTCCTCGCCACGCGCCGCGAGCTGAGCGAGCTGCGCGCGCGGGCGGCCGCGCCGGAGACGGCGGCGGCACTGCTCCAGCACCAGATCGAGAGCGTGCGGGTGGAGGCGCAGCGCGGGCAGGACGGGCTGCGCCAGGAGCTGGCGAGCGTGGGCGGCCGCGTGAAGGACGAGCTCAGCGCCCTCCAGCGGGGCGTCACCACGGAGCTGAAGGCGGTCACGCAGGAGGTCACGCGGCAGCTGCAGGACGGCATGCAGCTGATCCAGTCCGCGCAGTCGACGATGAGCGAGCGGCTGGACCGTGCGGCCACCGTGGTCGGGGAGGTGCAGGGAAGCCTCGGCTCCCTCCGCGAGGCCACCCAGCGCGTGCTCGACGTCGGCCGGGACATCCAGGGGCTCGAGCAGGTGCTGAAGTCGCCGAAGGTGCGGGGCGGGCTCGGCGAGACGCTGCTGGAGCGGCTGCTCGACGAGATGCTGCCACGGGAGCACTGGGTGGCCCAGCACGGCTTCCGCTCGGGAGAGAAGGTCGACGCGGCCATCCGCATCGGCGACCGGATCGTTCCCGTGGACGCGAAGTTTCCGCTCGAGAACTTCCGCCGGATGCTCAACGAGTCCGACGACGCGCAGCGGCGGCAGCACCGGCGCGCCTTCGCGCGGGACGTGAAGCTGCGCGTGGACGAGATCGCGAAGAAGTACATCCTGCCCGACGAGGGCACCTACGACTTCGCGCTGATGTACGTGCCGGCGGAGAACGTGTACTACGAGATCGCGATCCGCCCCGAGGACGCCGACGACGACCCGATCGCCGGCTACGCGCTCTCCCGCCGGGTGGTGCCGGTGTCGCCGAACAGCATCTTCGCGTACCTGCAGGTGGTCGTGCTCGGCCTCCGGGGCCTGCGGATCGAGGCCAACGCCCGGCAGATCGAGGAGGACCTCGCGCGGCTCGGCGGTGACCTCGGCAAGCTGCGCGCGCCGCTGGCGACGCTGGGCCGCCACCTCGGCAACGCGCAGAAGCAGTTCGACGACGCGCAGCGCGAGCTGGACCGGTTCGAGACGAAGCTGGACGAGATCGGGCGCAAGCGCGTCGGCGGCGAGCTCGGCCCCGGGGACGAGGAGCCGCGGCTGCCCGGACTGGACGCGTGACGCTCGGCTGGGTCGACTGGACCGTCGTCGCGCTGTACTTCGCGATCTCCATCGCCGTCGCCCTCGGCTACTCCCGCCGGGCGGGCGCCTCGTCGTCCGAGTTCTTCCTCTCGGGCCGCGCGGTGCCGTGGTGGCTGGCCGGCACCTCCATGGTGGCGACGACGTTCGCCGCCGACACGCCGCTCGCCGTCACCGGCCTCACCGTCAAGCACGGCATCGCGGGCAACTGGCTGTGGTGGTCGTTCGTCATGAGCGGGATGCTGACGGTCGTCTTCTACGCGCGGCTCTGGCGTCGCGCGGGGGTCATGACCGACGCCGAGTTCGCGGAGATCCGCTACTCCGGCGCCCCCGCGGCGTTTCTCCGGGGATTCCGCGCCTGCTACCTCGGGCTCGCCATCAACTCGATCATCATCGGCTGGGTGACGGCGGCCATGGTGAAGGTTCTCGGCCTCACCCTGGGCCTGGGCCGGTGGCAGGCGACCGTGGCCCTCTTCGTCCTGACGGGCCTGTACTCGACCATCTCCGGGCTGTGGGGCGTCATCGTCACCGACTTCTTCCAGTTCGCGCTGGCGATGACCGGGTGCATCGCGCTCGCGGTGTTCGCGCTGAACGCGGTGGGCGGGATGTCGGGCCTGGTCGCCGCGCTGCACGCCCGCTTCCCCGACGACGCGCCGCTCCGGCTGGTGCCGGCGCTCGATTCGGCGTGGATGCCGGCCATCGCGTTCTTCGCGTACCTCGCCGTGAACTGGTGGGCCTCCTGGTACCCGGGCGCCGAGCCGGGGGGCGGCGGCTACGTCGCGCAGCGGATCATGTCGACGAAGAACGAGCGGCACGCGCTGCTGGCCGCGCTGTGGTTCAACATCGCGCACTACGCGCTCCGGCCGTGGCCGTGGATCCTCGTCGCCCTGGTCTCGATGGTACTGCACCCGAACCTCGCCGACCCCGAGTCCGGGTACGTGCTGGTGATGAACCAGCTGCTGCCCCCGTTCTGGCGCGGGCTGCTGCTGGCCGCGTTCTTCGCCGCCTACATGTCGACGATCTCGACGCAGCTGAACTGGGGCGCCTCCTACCTGGTCAACGACGTGTACCGGCGGTTCTGGGCCCCGGGCCGCGACGAGCGGCACTACGCCAACGCGGGGCGGGCGGCCACGCTGCTGATGATGGTGATCGCCGGGGTGGCCACGCTGTTCATCGGGTCCGTGGAGGGCGCGTGGAAGTTCCTGCTCGCCCTCGGCGCCGGGACCGGGCTGGTGTACCTCCTGCGCTGGTACTGGTGGCGCATCAACGCGTGGTCGGAGGTGAGCGCGATGGTCGTCGCCTTCGTCGTCTCGCTGGCGCTCCAGGGCTGGTTCGGGCTGAGCGGCGACGACCCGCGCGGCTTCGCCATCCTGCTGATGACGACGACCGCGGTGACGACGGCGGCGTGGCTGACGGTGACCTACCTCACGGCGCCGGAGCCGCGCGAGCGCCTGCGCGAGTTCTACGCGCGCGCCCGCCCCGGCGGGCCCGGCTGGACGGCGGTGGCGCCCGAGGCGACCGGCGACGCGACGCTCGGCCGCGGCCTCGTCCAGTGGGCCGTGGGCTGCGCCGTCGTCTATCTGGGCCTGTTCGGGATCGGCGACCTTTTGCTCGGACGGCCCGTGCGCGGGCTCGTCATGCTGGTCATCGGTGCCGTGCTGACGGCGTGGCTGGTGGCGTCGACCGCGGCCGGGACGTCCGAATCCCGCGTGGTATAGTCGGGCTATGACGAACATCCCCATCCAGGTCTACGGCATCAATCTCCTCGTCAAGATGATGGCCGAAGCACCTGCCGACATTCGCGTGAACTGTCCGAAGGGGTCGCCGATCCGGTACGGCGAGGTCATCGCCCGCGGTGACGGGTTCGACGAGGGCGCCAACGCGTTCCGCGAGATGCCGGAGCTCAAGACCGTCGTCGCCTTCGAGGAAAGCGCGGAGGAGGTCGAGGGGCACTACTTCTACATCGCCCTCGAGGAGTACCGCGTCATCCGGCTCGACTCGGTCATCCTCTCCTTTCCACACGAGTAGTCGCCGGCGCGGCGGTCCCTCCGTGTCGGTCCTGACGTCCGCGCTGGCCCGCGTCGATCCCGACGAGCTGGTCGCGCTCACGCGCGATCTCATCCGCATCCCGAGCGTCGTGCGGCCCGGCGATCCCGCCTCCACCGAGGCGGCGGTGGCCGCTCACGTCGAGCAGTGGCTGCGGCGCGAGGGGTTCGACGTCGAGATCCAGCCGGTCGAGCCCGGACGCCCCAACGTGGTCGCCGTCCTCGGCGACCGCGCGGCCGGGCCCACGCTGCTGCTGGAGGGCCACACGGACGTGGTCACCGAGGGTGATCCCGCGCAGTGGAGCCATCCGCCGTTCGGCGCCCAGATCGTCGACGGCCGCATCTACGGCCGGGGCGCCGCCGACATGAAGAGCGGCCTGGCGGCGGCCATGATCGCCGCCGCCGCGCTGAAGCGCAGCGGCGCCCGTCTCCACGGCCGGCTCGTGGTCGGCGCCCTCGTCGACGAGGAAGGCGACATGCTCGGCGCCAAGCATCTCGCCCGCACGCCGCTCGGCCGCGAGCTGACGGCCGCCATCATCTGCGAGCCGGAGCAGAACGAGCTGTGCCTGGAGCAGCGCGGCGTGGTGTGGGCGCGCGTGACGGCGCGCGGCCGCATGGCGCACGGCGCGATGCCGGAGGCCGGTGTCAACCCGATCGTTGCGCTGGCGGCGCTGGTGCACGAGGCGCCGCGCCTGGAGCGCCGGCTGCGGGCGCTGTGCGCGCGGAGCCGCTACCTGCGCCCGCCGACCGTCACGCCTACCGTCATCACGGCGCCCGTGCGGGGCGTGCCGCAGTCGAACGTGATTCCCGCCGTGGCGCAGGCGACGCTCGACGTGCGCCTCACGCCGGGCCCCGACGAGGGCGCGGTGGCGAAGGAGATCGACGAGGCGTGCCGCCGCGCCGCGGACGCGTGCCCCGGCGCGAGCGTGGAGTGGGAGCCGATCAACGGCTTCCGTCTCGCCACGCGGGTCGACCGGCAGGAGCCGCTCGTCCGCGCCATGGCGCGGGCCGTGCGCCGCGCCACCGGCCGGGCGCCGCGCTACGGCGGCGTGCCCGGCTCGACCGACGGGACCATCTTGCGGATGGAGCTGGGCATCCCGATCGTGACGTGCGGACCCGGCAACCGCCTCATCCCGCACCAGGTCGACGAGTACGTGGAGGTCGGAGAGCTGGTCGACGCGGCGCGGATCTACGTCGCGTCGGCGCTGGCGTACCTGGCGCCGTGAGCGAGCGGGCGCCCCGCCTGCGCCCGATCGAGGCCTTCCCGGTCGAGCACGAGGGGCAGCGGTTCCTCGCGCTCCGCGATCCGGCGGGGTACACGGAGTCGGTGGTGATGATCCCGCCCGCGCTCCTCGAGGTGGTCTCGCTCTTCGACGGCGAGCACGACGTGCTCGACATCCAGGCGGCCGTGATGCGGCAGCGCGGCGAGCTGGTCGACTCTGCGCAGATCCTCGAGCTCGCGGGCGCGCTCGACGAGCACGGCTTCCTGGACAGCCCTGCGTTCGCTGCCCGCCGGGCCCGCATCGACGGCGAGTTCTGCGAGCAGCCGCGGCGGCCGGCCGCGCACGCGGGCGGCGCCTATCCCGAGAGCCCCGAGGCGCTCCGCGGGATGATGGACGCGTTCTTCGCGCCACCGGCGGGGCCGGGGGTTGCCGGCCCGACGCCGGACGCGGGACGCCTGACGGGCCTCGTGGCGCCACACATCGACTTCGCGCGCGGCGGCGCCGCCTACGCGTGGGGATACGGCGAGGTGGCCGCGCGGTGCGACGCCGATCTCTTCGTCGTCTTCGGCACCTGCCACGCCGGCATGGCCGACCCCTTCGCGCTGACCCGGAAGGACTACGACACGCCGTTCGGGCCGGCGCCCACGGACCGCGACTTCGTCGAGGCTCTCGCGGCCCGCGCCGGGCAGGACTGCTTCGCCTCCGAGCTCGCGCACCGGCGCGAGCACTCGATCGAGTTCCAGGCGGTCTTCCTCCGCTATCTCTTCGCCGGGCGACGGGAGGTGAGCCTGGTGCCGGTGCTGACCTCGTTCGTGCACGAGGCGCTCGCGCGCGGCACGCGGCCCGAGGACGACCCGCGCGTGGCGCGGTTCCTCGACGCGCTGCGGGACACTGCGGCCGCCAGCGGGCGCCGGGTGGCGTTCGTGGCGGGCGCCGACCTCGCCCACGTGGGCCCGCGCTTCGGCGACGCCGAGCCCGTCTCGCCGGACGCGCTCGCGCGCATCGCCGCCGAGGACCGCCTGATGCTCGCCGCCGTCGAGGCGGGCGACGCCGACGCCTTCTTCGACGAGGCGGCCCGCGACGGGGACCGCCGCCGCGTGTGCGGGCTGTCGCCGATCTGGACGCTGCTGCGCGCCACCGGGGGCGCCTCGGGGGCGCTGCGACAGTACGGCCAGTGGCCCGATCCGAACGCCGTGGTCACCTTCGCCAGCGTCGTGTTCTGATGGCCACGCCTCCGGCCGAGTGGAAGCTCCCGAACCTCCGCGTCGACGTCGACGGCGAGTGGTTCGACGACGACGTGCAGATCACGCACCCCGGGATCCTGGACAACCTCCGCGGGAACCTCCGCAAGGACGCCGAGGGCTACTTCATCCAGACGCGCGTCCGCATCCCCGTGCGCGTGGACGACGTGCCGTGGGTGGTGACGCGACTCGAGCGCCGCGGCGACCGTCTCCACGCGATCCTCAACGACGGCAGCGACCAGGTCGTGGATCCCGCCCGCATCCGCCTCGGGGCCGGCGAGGTGCCGTACTGCGCGGTGAAGGGCGGGGCCTTCGAGGCCCGCCTGTCGCGGGCGGCGACCTTCCAGCTCTGGGAGCTGGCGGACTACGACGAGGCGTCGGGCCGCGTGACCCCGCGGTAGTATCCTGGCCGCCATGCAGGTCGCCGCCCGGCTGATGCGCATGCTCCGCGACGCCGGGGTCGCCTATCTCTTCGGCAATCCCGGCACCACCGAGCTGCCGTTCCTCGACGCCCTCGACGGCTCCGGCCTGCAGTACGTCGTCGCCCTCCAGGAGGCGACGGCGGTGGCGGCCGCCGACGGGTACGCGCAGGCCGGCGGCCGGCTCGGCGTCGTGAACCTGCACGTGGCTCCGGGCGTCGCCAACGGCCTGTCCATCCTCCACAACGCGAGCCGCGCGCGCACGCCGCTCGTGGTCACGGCGGGCCAGCAGGACACGCGGCTCCTGCTCGGGGATCCGATCCTCGCCGGCGACATGGTGCAGATGACCGAGCAGTTCACCAAGTGGTCCCACGAGGTGCGCTCGGCCGCGGAGGCGCCCGCGGCGCTCCGCCGCGCGATCGCGCTGGCCACCACGCCGCCGACGGGTCCGGTGTTCCTCGCGCTGCCGATGGACTTGATGACGGAGACGGTGGACGACGCCGGCGACGGGGCGCCCACGGTGCTCGGGCGGCCCGAGCCCGAGCGGGCGGCCATCGCACGCGCGGCCGCGCTGCTGGCCGCGGCGAAGGCGCCGGTCATCGTGGCCGGCGACGGTGTGGCGCGGGCGGGCGCCCGCGGCGAGCTGCAGGCGCTCGCCGAGCTGCTCGGGGCCGCGGTGCACGGCGAGCCGATTCACCGCCGCGCCAGCTTCGCGGGCGATCATCCGCTCTGGCGCGGCGGGCTCTTTCCGTCGGCGGCGAGCGTCCGGAAGTCGCTGGAGCGCGCCGACTGCGTCCTCGTGGCCGGCGCCCACGTCTTCACCTGGCTCTTCCACACGCCCGGGCCGCCGTTCCGGCCCGGCGTCCCGGTCATCCAGCTGGACGACGACGGCCGGGAGGTCGGCAAGACCTATCCGGTGACGCTCGGCATCGTCGCCGACGTGCGGACGACCCTCGGCGCTCTCCATGCCGCGCTCGAGGCGCGGCTGGGGCCGGCGGAGCGCGCCGCCGCCGCCGAGCGGTCGGCCGCGCTCGGACGTGCGAAGCAGGAGCACGCCCGGCGGCTCGCCGCGGAGGCGCAGGCCGCGGCCGGGCGCACGCCGGTGTCGCCGGCGTTCCTCATGCACACGCTCGCCGGGCTGCTCCCCGACGACGCCGCGATCGTGGACGAGTCCGCCTCGTCGCTGCCGCACGTGCTGCGCCACCTGCCGTTCGGCCCGCGCGCGGAGTTCTTCGGCAGCAAGACGGGCACGCTCGGCTGGGCGATGGGCGCCGCGCTCGGCGTGCAGCTCGCCTGGCCCGGGCGGGCGGTGGTGGCGACGCTCGGCGACGGCTCGGTGATGTACGCGCCGCAGGCGCTGTGGACGGCCGCGCGGTACCGGCTGCCGGTCAGGTACGTGGTCGTGAACAACACGTCGTACGCGATCCTCAAGTCGGGGATGGTGACGCTCGGCCTGCCGTCCGCGAAGCGCGGCGTGTACCCCGGCATGGATCTGGTGGACCCCGAGATCGACTACGTCGCCCTCGCGCGGGCGCTGGGCGTGAAGGCCGTGCGCGTCGACGCGTCGGCGAGCGTGCGCGACGCGCTCGCCGACTGCCTGGCGCATCCCGGCCCGGCGCTCGTCGACGTCGCCGTCGATCGGGCGTTCGAGCCGATGCTCTGAGCCTCAGGCGCGGTCGCGCGGCTCCCGGGGACCGCGCGCCGAG
>DASUPA010000501.1:0-3784 GCA_036276335.1 Candidatus Methylomirabilota bacterium
GAGCTGCTCGCCGAAGCCGATCTGATAGACGAGGACGAGCCCGAGGGCGAGGCTCAGCAGCCCGGACGCCAGCCGCAGCTGGCTATCGAGCCGCATCGAGCGCCGCGAGGCGTAGGCGAACGAGCATCAGCGCTACCGTCATCTCCATCGTGGGACCGAGCGCGGGCGGGATCACGATGCGGAAGACGATGACGGCGCCGCCGACCAGGAGAACCGTGACGGTATGGCCGATGCCCCACACGGCGCCCGTCACGATGCCGGCGCGCAGCGTCCGGTGCCGCGTGACGATCGTGCTGACGGCGACGACGTGGTCGGCGTCGGCGGCGTGGCGCACTCCCAGAAAGAGGCCGAGGAGCATGTAGGAGGCGGCGGCGATCATCTCCCGAGGGACGGCAGTGTAGCAGAACGGCACGACACGCCGTCACCCGGAGGGCATCCCGTCGACCTGGGCCGGCCGGCGCGTCCGCGAACGTGGCGATTCAAAACCGCGGTGCGATCTGGCCTGGTCCTTGCCTCGGTCCTCGCCCGGGAGCGCTGCCCGCGCCGTTCGTTCCCCAGGAGGCATCGACATGGGATTCTCGGGGATCCGCGCGATCATGATGATCGTCGCCCTCGTCGTGCTCGTCGTCGCGGTGACGAAGTTCGATCTGCCCGGCTGGATCATTCCGGTCGGTCTCATCGTGGCCGGCGTCGTCGTGCGGGCCAAGGAGAAGCGCGCCTAGCTCGAGGCGCGTCGCACGATGATCAGCGAGCTCCTGCTGATCGTGTCCGCCTTCTTCGCGCCGGCCGCCGTGTCCGTGGCGGCCGAGGCGCATCCTCCCACCACGGTCGTGGTCTTCGTCGATTTCTCGGCGAGCATCCGGGGCGCGTCCCGCGCCGGCTATCGACGGGATCTCGAGATCAACATCCTGCCGTTCCTCGCCGCCGGTGATCGCATCATGATCGCCCCGATCCACGACAAGACGCTGACCGGGTTCCGGCCGCTGGCGGAGGCGACCTTCCCGCCGATGCCGCAGTTCAACGGCTTCGTCGACAACACGCTCAAGCACGCGCAGGAGGTGAAGGCGACGGAGCGGCGGATCGCCGAGGTGCGGCAGCAGCTCGCCGGCGACGTCGCCCGGACGTTCGCCAAGCCGCTGGCGAGCCGCTACACGGACATCTTCAGCTCGCTGGCGCTCGCCGAGAAGTACCTCGACGGCGATCCGCGGCGGAAGGTGCTGGTGCTGATGTCGGACATGATCGAGGACAACCCGCCGTACAAGTTCGACTCGATGCGCTGGCGTCCGGGCGACGCGGACGCCCTGCTCGGCGAGCTCGGCGCCAAGCGGCTGATCCCCAACCTCTCCGGCGTCTGCGTCTACGTCAGCGGCGCCTCCGCCCGCTCGGCCCCGCTGGCCGGGTACATCGGCCGCTTCTGGGAGGGCTACTTCGCGCGCGCCGGCGCCGACTTCGATCGGAACCGCTACGCGCACGTGCTGCTGCACTGGCCGCCCTCGAAATCCTGCCGTTCCCGCTAGAATCGGGTCCTCGGCAGCTCCCGTCCAACGGTCCCCTCGCACAAGGAGTGCGCATGGCCACCTACGTGCTGATCCACGGAGCGTACCAGGGCGCCTGGATCTGGAAGCCGGTGGCGACCCACCTGCGGGCCGCCGGCGCCCTCGTTCACGCGACGTCGCTCGACGGCTGCGGCGAGCGCCGCCACCTCGTGCGTCGCGGCATCACGGTCGAGACGCACGCCCGGGAGGTGGCCCAGCTCCTCTTCTACGAGGATCTCCGCGACGTCGTCCTCGTCGGCACGAGCTCCGGCGGCATGGTGCTCCAGAAGGCGGCGGAGCTCGCGCGCGACCGCGTCGGCCGCCTCGTGTTCGTCGACGCCCTGGCCCTCCTGCCCGGCGAGCGCGTGGACGACATCGTCACGCGCGCAAGGCCGAACGAGACGACGGAGGTGGCGACCGGCCCGACCCGCGCCGACGCGGAGAGCCGGCTGTTCCGCGACCTCGAACCCACCACCCGCGCGTGGGCCCTCGCGCGGATCACCCCGCACCCGGTGGCCGCCCTGGAGGCGCCGATGGTATCGACGACGTTCTGGGAGCAGCCGTGGCACGCCGCCGTCATTCGCTGCCGCCGGGCCGTCAATCCGCCCGAGGCGCACCAGCGGCGGACCGCGGAGCGGCTGAAGGCCGCATGGCACGAGCTGGACACCGGTCACTACCCGATGCTGAGCGAGCCCGACGGCCTGGCGCGGCTGCTGCTCGCGGGCGAGGCCGCGTCGACTTGACAAGCCGCAGGGGCCGAGGGATCGTCGCCGCACTCCGACCTGCGAGGTGAACCGACCTTGGGCTACGAGTCCATCCTGACCGAGCGCCACGACGGCGTGGCGCTCATCGTGCTGAACCGGCCGGACAAGCTGAACGCGCTCAGCTTCGGCCTCGTCCGCGAGCTCGACCAGGAGCTGGGGGGTCTCGCGAAGGACGACGCCGTGAGGGCGGTCGTCCTCACCGGAGCCGGCGACAAGGCGTTCTCCGCCGGCGCCGACATCCACGAGATGGCCGGCCTCAGCGGCGAGGAGCTCGCGGAGCGCCAGGCCTTCCGCAGCCGCGCCAACTGGGCCATCGCCAGCTTCCCCAAGCCGATCATCGGCGCCATCAACGGCCTCGCGTACGGCGGCGCCGCGCTCCTGACGTCCATGCTCGACATCCGCCTCGGCTGCGAGCGGACGAAGTTCCGGTTCCTCGCGGCGACGTACGGTCGTGTGAACTCCACGTGGTCGCTGCCGCTCCTGGTGGGGCTCCCGAAGGCCAAGGAGCTCCTCTACACCGGGCGCGACGTCCTCGCCGACGAGGCGGAGCGCATCGGGCTGCTGAACCAGGTCGTGCCATCGGTGCAGCTGCGCGAGGCCGCGCTCGACATGGCCCGCCTGATCGCCCGGAACGACGGCCGCATGGTGCAGGGGATCAAGCGCCTCGTGCACGAGGACATCGGAATGCCGTGGCGCGAGCGCTACGACAACGAGGAGCGCGCGCGAGCCACGTGGCTGACGTCGGCGCACCCGCGCGACGGCTTCAAGGAGTTCCTCGAGCGCCGGCCCCGGAGCACCTGAGCCCATGCACTTCGGGATCTTCGTCGAGGAGCGCCGTCGCGACACCAGCGAGGCGACGGCCTTCCAGGAGGCGCTCCAGCTCGCCGAGGCCGCCGACGCGTGGGGCCTGGACGGCGTCTGGCTGGGCGAAATCCACTTCAACCCGGCGCGGTCGGTCCAGTCCGCGCCCATGGCCCTCGCGAGCTTCATGGCGGCCCGCACGCGGCGGGTCCGGATCGGCACCGCGGTGACGGTGCTGCCGCTCGCCAACCCGCTGCGCATCGCCGAGGAGGTCGCCACGGTGGACCACCTCAGCGGCGGCCGGTTCGACCTCGGCATCGGGCGGAGCGGCTCCCCGCGCGCGTACGACGTGCTGAACATCCCGTACAGCGAGAGCCAGGCCCGCTTCGAGGAGGCGCTGGCCATCCTCAGGGAGGCCTGGAAGGGCGAGCCGTTCGGACACGACGGCAAGTTCTATCGCTTCGAGAACGCGACGGTGGCGCCGCGACCCGTGCAGCGGCCGCACCCGCCGCTGCGCATGGCCGCCAACTCGCCCGAGACGTTTCGATTCGTCGGTCGCGAGGGGCTGCCGCTCTTCGTGGGCCTGCGGGACCTGGACATCCCGGAGCTGGGCCGTCATCTCGGCACCTATCGCGCGGCGTGGCGGGACGCGGGCCACGCCGGCGACGGCGACGTCTGCCTGCG
>DASUPA010000502.1:0-3255 GCA_036276335.1 Candidatus Methylomirabilota bacterium
GGCTACACGCGCGGGACGTTCGAGTGGCTGAAGAAGGCGCCGTGGAGCGATCCGGGATTCTCGGGCATGGCGCTCTCGGTGGTGATCTTCGGCTTTCTCGGCGGCGTGACCGGCGTGACCATCGGCACCGAGCAGATCAACATCATCGCCCACAACACGCTGCGCGTGCCGGGCCACTTCCACACCACCGTGGTCGGCGGCACCGCGCTCGCGTTCATGGCGGTCACCTACTACGTGCTGCCGCTGATCTTCGGCAAGCGCGTCGCCTTCTGGCGCCTGGCGAAGGTCCAGCCCTACCTCTTCGCCGTCGGGATCGTGATCCTCTCCATGTCGATGATCTTCCAGGGGATCTTCGGCGTCCCGCGCCGGCACTGGGACGTCTCGTTCTCGAACGCGCCGTTCACCCTCGAGTACCACCCGGCCGTCCAGCTCTTCCAGGCCACCATGGGCATCGGCGGCCTGCTCGCGATCGCGGGCGGCCTCGCCTACATCCTCATCGCGGTGGTGACCGTGTTCTTCGGCCGCCCGTTCCGGCCCGGCGACGCGCACGACGCCTCCGGCGTGCCGCCCGGCGTCTGGAAGCTGCCGCGCCAGACGTACGAGGGCGCCCAGGTGGCGGCGGCGCACCGGACGGGAACGCCGGGGACGCTCGCGCTGGTCTTCATCTTCTTCGCGTGCTTCGTCCTCTACTACTTCGCCAACTGGAAGATCCTGTCGTTCCTCTGGAAGGTGGGCTAGTGCCGGCGGCGGCGCTGCTGCTCTGGGTGCTGGCGGCGCTGCTCTGGTGGGCGTTCGCCTTCGCGCCGCTGCCGTCCGAGCCGCCGGCGTGGTTGAGCGCCGCCCGGCACGCGTGCTTCGGCACCGCGGAGGACGGCCTGCCGGCGGCGCACGGCTGGATGCTCCTGATCCTCGGCCCCGCGAGCTTCCTCGTCGGGATCGTGACGCTGTGGGGGCGCGAGGTGCCCGCCACGCTGGCGGGCGCGCTGCGCCGCCGGGGCGGCCGGCTGCTCGTCGCCGCGCTGGCGCTGGCGGTCGTGTTCGAGGGCGCGTGGGTCCTGCGCAAGGTGGAGGCCGCGCGCGCCGCCGGCGCGTGGTCGGCGGCGATCCACGTCGACGGCGCGCTCCCCGAGGATTACCCGCGGCAGACGGGTCCCGCGCCCGACTTCGCGCTGGTCGACCAGCACGCCGCGCGCGTGTCCCTCGGCGACCTGAGGGGACGGCGGGTCGCGCTGACGTTCGTCTTCGCGCACTGCCAGACGCTGTGCCCGCTGGTCGTCGACACGCTCAAGCAGGCATCCCAGGACGCCGGGCCCCTCACCGTGCTGCTCGTCACGCTCGATCCCTGGCGCGACACGCCCCGCACGCTCCCGGGCCTGGCCCGGCAGTGGGCGCTCCCGGACGGCGTTCACGTGCTCTCGTCCCGGCGCGTCGAGGACGTCGTGCGCGTCAGCGAGCGCTACGGCGTCACGTTCAGGCGCGACGAGCGGACCGGGGACATCGTGCATCCCGGCCTGGTCTTCCTGATCGACGCGGACGGCCGCCTCGCCTACACCTTCAGCACTCCGTCGCCCGCCTGGGTGCGCGAGGCCCTCCGCCGCCTCGGACGGCCGCATGTTCTCGCCGGGTGACCCGCCCTCCGGGCGGGACGTCGCCGCCGCCCGGCCGGCGCGCGCGCTCGCCGCCGCCCTCGACGCGGTCGACGGCGTCTTCGATCGCGTGTACTCGTCGGCCCTCAACCCCCTCTACCGGACCGGCACGCTCGCCGTGCTCTTCCTGACGATCGCCCTCGTCACCGGCGTGTACCTGCTCCTCGTGTACGACATCGCGCGCCCGTACGGCTCCGTCCTCGACCTCCAGCGCGACGTCGTGCTGGGGCGCTGGATCCGCGCCCTGCACCGGTACGCCTCCGACGCGGCCGTGGTCGCCGTCGCCCTCCACGTGCTCCGCCTCCTCGTGCAGCGCAAGACGTGGGGACCGCGCGCGCTCGCCTGGGTCACCGGCGTCCTGCTGGCCGGCATGATGTTCCTCTCGGCGATCACCGGGTTCGTCCTCGTCTGGGACCGCTTCGCGCAGGCGCTCGCCGTGGCGGGCGCCCGGATGCTCCGCCTGCTCCCGCTGTTTCCCGAGCCGCCGGACCGCGCGTTCGTCGGCGACGCGCCCGTGCCCTCCCAGTTCTTCTTCATGAATTTGTTCCTGCACGTCGCCATTCCGCTCGGCATGGTGTGCTTCCTCTGGCTGCACACCTCGCGACTCGCCCGTGCCGCGTGGTTCCCGGAGCGGCGGGTGGTCGTCGGCACGACGGTCGGGCTCGTCGTGCTCTCCGTCGTCTGGCCCGCGCCCCTGCCGCCGCCGGCGGATCTGCTGGCGCTGCCCGGCCGCGTGCCCGCCGACTGGTTCTACGCCTTCTGGCTCCCGCTCGCCGACGCCTCGCCCGCCGCCGCCCTCGCCATCGCCGCCCTCGCCACCACGCTCCTGCTCGGGGTGCCCTGGCTCCTGCGCCCGTCGCGACGCGACGTCCCGCCCCCCGCCGTCGCGGACGCGGATCTCTGCGAGGGCTGCGAGCAGTGCCTCAGCGACTGCCCGTACGATGCGATCGAGATGGTGGCCGGGAAGCGCCCGGAGGTCCATCCCCTGCGCGCGGACGTCCAGGCGAGCCGCTGCACGAGCTGCGGGATCTGCGCGGCCTCCTGCGCGTCGCTGGCCATCGGCCCCGCGCAGCGGACCGCCCGGCACCAGCTCGGCGCTGCGCGCCGCCTCGTCGCCACGACGGCTCAGCCAGGACGGCGGACGCTCGTGGTCGCGTGCCGGCACAACGGCGCCCTGGCCGCGCGGCTCGAGCGGATGGCCGCGCGCGACGACTCGCTCGCGTCGTTCACCGTCGAGTGCGCGGGCACCGTGCACCCGGGGACGGTGTCGTACCTCGGCGGGCACTTCGCCGGCACGCTGGTCGTCGCGTGCCCGCCGCAGAACTGTCTCCACCGGCTCGGCACGGCGCTCGCGGACGCGCGGATCCTGGGCGACCGCCGGCCGGCGGTCCCCGGGCGCATCGCACGGCTCCCGGTCCGGCTGATCCACGCCTCCGCGGCCGAGTGGCCCCGCGTGCTCTCCGCCCTTCAGGATCTCGGCGCGGCCGCCTCCGCGCCGCCGCGGGAGCGCCGAGCCGGCCGTCGCCGCCGCGCCGTCGCGCTCGCGTTCAGCGCCGTGCTGCTGGCGCCGGTGGCCGCCGGCAGCCGGTGGCCGCAGGGCGGCGACGCC
>DASUPA010000503.1:0-3534 GCA_036276335.1 Candidatus Methylomirabilota bacterium
TCGCCGGCCGCCTCGGGTCGCCGCCGCCGCCCGGGGACCCGGACGCGCCGGCGGTCGTGCTGTTCACGGCCGGCACCGAGGGGCGCCCGAAGGGCGTCGTCCTCTCCCACGCCGGCGTCCTCGCCAACCACGCCCAGGTCACCGCGCGGCTGGACATCGGCCCGCGCGACGTCGTCCTGAACGCGCTGCCCCTCTTTCACTCCTTCGGGCTCGACACCGGCGCCCTGCTCCCGCTGCTCGCCGGGGTGAAGATGTTCTTCGTGCCGTCGCCGCTGCGCTACCGGCTCATCGCCGAGACCGCCTACGACGTCAACGCCACCATCCTCTTCGGCACCGACACGTTCCTGGCCGGCTACGCGCGCGTCGCGCATCCGTACGACTTCTACCGCGTGCGATACGTCTTCGCGGGCGCCGAGCGCCTGCGGGCGGAGACGCGTCAGGCGTGGGCCGAGAAGTTCGGCATCCGGATCCTCGAGGGATACGGCGCGACGGAGACCGGCCCCGTGCTCGCCACGAACACGCCGGTGGCGTACCGGCCCGACACCGTCGGCCGCCTGCTCCCCGGCGTCGACGCGTACCTGGAGCCGATCGAGGGCCTCGAGCGCGGCGGCCGGCTGTGCGTGCGCGGACCCAACGTGATGCTCGGCTACCTGCGCGCCGAGCGGCCGGGGGTCCTGGAGCCGCCGCGGACGGATCGCGGCGAGGGCTGGTATGACACCGGCGACGTCGTGACCCTCGAGGGCGACGGATTCGTGCGGATCCTGGGCCGCGCCAGACGCTTCGCCAAGATCGGCGCGGAGATGGTCTCGCTGGCCGCCGTCGAGGAGCTCGCGACGCGCGCCTGGCCGGGCGCGCGCCACGCCGCGCTGGCCGTTCCGGACTCCCGCCGGGGCGAGCGGATCGTCCTGCTGACCGAGCGCCGGGACGCTCGCCGGGAGGAGCTGCTGGCGCGCGCCCGGACCGACGGGCTCGGCGAGAGCCACGTTCCGCGCCTGATCGTCGGCACGGAATCGATGCCGCTGCTGGGCGCCGGCAAGACGGACTACGGGGCCGCGCGCGCCCGGATCGAGCAGGCCCTCGCGGCCGCTGAGGTGGCCTAGAAGGCCATGTCGGTCAAATCACGCCGTCGCGGCGCAGCGCGTCGAGCTCCGCCTCGCCGTACCCGAGCGCGCCGTAGACCTCGGCGTTGTGCTCGCCCAGCAGCGGCGCGCGGACCATCTCGGTCGGCGAGTCGGAGAGCCGCACCGGGTTCGCCGGCATCGGATACCGGCCGCGCCTCGGATGCTCGAGCTCGACGATCATGCCGCGCGCCCGGAGGTGCGGATCGGACAGCACCTCGGTCGAGTCGAGCACGGCCCCGCACGGGACGCCGGCGCCCGCGAGGATCTCCAGCGCCTCCTGCTTGGTGCGCTTCTCCGTCCACGCCTCGATCATGTCGTCGATCGCGTCGATGTACTTCACGCGGTCGCGGCGGTCGGCGTAGCCGGGGTCGTCGCCGAGCTCGGGGCGGCCGACGATCTTCGTCAGCGTCTTCCACATCTCGACCGTCGCGCAGTGGACGAAGACGTAGTCGTTCGGACCGAACGGGCGGCACCGGTAGATGTTCGAGGGCGCCGCGTTGACGGAGCGGTTGCCCTGGCGCGGCACGGGCTTGCCGGTGGCGTACGTGTCGCGCAGGTGGATGCGCAGCAGGTTGACGACGGCGTCCTGCTGGGCCACCTCCACCTGCTGGCCGACGCCGGTCGCCTGCCGCTGCACGAGGGCGGCCAGGATGCCGATCGCGGTGTGCAGCCCGGCGCCGGTGTCGGCGAGGCCGCCGATGGCCTTGGTCGGCGGCCCGTCGGGCGCGCCGGTCATGCTCATGGCGCCCGCCATCGCCTGCGCGATCCACTCGAAGCTCTTGTAGTCGGCGTACGGGCCGCCGCCGCCGAAGCCCTTCACGGAGGCGGCGATGAGCCGCGGATTGAGCCGCCGCAGCGTCTCCCAGCCGAGCCCGAGGCGGTCCATCGCGCCCGGCCCCATGTTCTCCACGAGGACGTCCGCCGTCGTGACGAGGCGCTCGAACATCGCGCGGCCGCGCGGCGACTTCAGATTGAGCGTGACGCCCTTCTTGCCCGAGTTGAGCAGCAGGAAGAACCACGCGTCCTCCCCGCGCTGGTCGGAGAGCGCGGTGCGGCCCGGCTCGCCCGCGGGCGGCTCGATCTTGACGACGTCCGCGCCGAGCCACGCGAGCATCTGGGTGCACGACGGCCCCGCCTCGTACTGCGTCAGGTCGAGCACGCGAATCCCGGCCAGTGCTTTCGGCATGGTCTCGTCTCCCTCAGCCCAGCAGGCCCCGCGCGCGGAGCTCCGCCACGTCCCGGGCGGAGAGCCCCAGCACCTCGCCGAGGACCTCCGCGGTGTGCTCGCCGGCGAGCGGCGGCGGCGTCGTCGGCGCCTCGGAGGCGGACAGTCGCACCGGACAGGCCGGCAGCCGCAGCCGCCCGCGCGTGGCGTGGTCGATCGTGTGGACCTGGCCGCGCGCGTTGAGGTGCGGGTCGTCGAGGAGCTCGCCCGTGTCGAGGACGGCGCCGCAGGGGACGCCCGCCTTCCCCAGCGCCGCCATCACCTCGTGCTTCGTGCGGGTGCGGGTCCAGGCGGCGATGATGTCGTTCAGCGCGTCCCGGTGCTCCCAGCGCGTCCGGGCGTCCGCGCAGCGCGGATCCGCGACGAGGTCCTCGCGGCCGATGGCGGCGACGAAGGCGCGCCACATGTCCTGGTTCATCGTCTGCACGTAGATGTAGGCGTAGTCGTTGAGCCCGCCGGGCGCGCAGGGATAGGCCCCGCCCGGCACGCCGCCCGTGATCTCGTTGCCCCGCCGGCGGCTGGGCCGGCCGTCGCGGTAGTGATCCACGAACCGGCCGCGCACGAGGTTGGCCACGACCTCCTGCATCGCGACCTCCACCAGCTGGCCCTGACCCGTGCGCTGGCGCTGGATGTAGGCGGCCATGATGGCGGCGGCCGTGTGGATGCCGGTGCCGGTGTCGCCGATGGCGGCGCCGCAGCGGACGGGCTCGCGGTCCTCGAAGCCGGTGACGCTCATCACGCCGCCCGTCGCCTGCGCGATCATGTCGAAGCTCTTGTACTCGTGATACGGGCCGGAGAGGCCGAAGCCCTTGATGCGCGCCATGATGAGGCGCGGATTCACCGTGCGCAGGCGCTCGTAGTCCAGCCCCAGCTTCTCCATCAGGCCGGGCGCGAAGTTCTCGACCACCACGTCGGCCCGCTCGGCCATGCGGAGGAACAGCGCGCGGCCGTCGGGATGCTTCAGGTCGAGCGTCACGCTGCGCTTGTTGGCGTTGAAGACGAGGAAGAACATCGCGTCGAGGCCGGGCACCTCGGGCCGGTTCCGGCGCGACTGCTCGCCGCCGGGCGGCTCGATCTTGATGACGTCCGCCCCGAGCCAGCCGAGGAACTGCGTGCACGTGGTGCCGGCCTCGAACTGCGTCAGATCGAGGATCCGCATCCCGGTCAGCGCGCGGTCGGCCATGGCGC
>DASUPA010000504.1:0-19755 GCA_036276335.1 Candidatus Methylomirabilota bacterium
GTGGTCCATCACGTAGGGCATCAGGTGGAAGTAGTAGAACTTCATCCCGCCGCCTCCGCCGCGCGGCAGAACTCCGCGGCGACGCGCGCGACCGCCTCCGGCTCCTCCAGGTGCGGCACGTGACCGCTGCCGTCGAAAACGTGCAGCCGCGCGCCCGGGATGGCGCTTGCCCACGCGCGGCCGCATGGATCGAGCGGAGCGAGTCGGTCGTGAGCGCCCCAGCACAGCAGCGTGGGCGTGCCGATGCGCGCGAGGCGCCGCCGCAGCAGCGGGTTGTAGAGGTACGGATTCCACGCGACGCGCGCCAGCGCGGCGCCCTGGCGGTACTGGAGCGCCAGCGTCTCCACCGACTGGTCGGGCGGCGCCAGGGCGAGCGCCGCCATCGGGTCGTGGAAGACGGTGGCGACCACCTCGGGGATGTCCATCGCGAACAGGAACGGGTAGATCCAGCCGTCCACCTTGATGCCGACCGGGTCGATGAGCGTGAGCGAGCGCAGCCGGTGGCAGGCCATGGTGGCCAGCTCGGCGGCGATCCAGCCGCCGAACGAGGCGCCGATCAGGTGCACGGGCGGCAGCCGCCGCTCGTCGAGGAGGTCGAGGTAGTGGAAGGCGAGGTCCGAGATGTGCTCGATCCACTCGGCGGCCGGCGAGCCGCCGTGGCCCGGATGGCTCGGCATCGAGACGGCGAAGTCCTTCGCCAGGCGCTCCTGGAAGGGAAGCCAGCGGCCCGCCCCGCCGGCGCCGTGCAGGAAGAGCACGGGCGTCCCCGCGCCGCCCTCCAGCAGGTGCACCGGGGTGCCGCGCACCACGATCTCCCGCCGCGCCGGCGCCATCAGCCGACTCTACCGGGAGCCGCCGCGCACGACAACGGCCGCCTGCGCGCGCTCACGCCATCGGCTCGCCGGGAAGACCGAGACGGAGCTGGCCGAGCCCCTCGTACGCGGAGTCGCTGACCATGAAGTGCTGCGCCCCGGCGTTGAGGTCGCGCAGGCAGCGCTGCAGCACGCTCGCGTCGTAGAGCGCGCCGCCGCCGGCGAAGCGGAAGGCGCGCGTCGTGACGTCCAGCGCCGTCTCGGTCGCCAGCACGGCGGCGCTCCGCAGCTCGGCGTGCTGGCGGGCGGTGAGGCGCCCGCCGTCGCGCACCGTCGTCCACGCGGCCTCGTTGAGCTGGATCGCCAGCGCGCGGGCGGCCCGCAGCCGCAGCTCCGCCTCGCCGACGAAGCGCTGGAACGTCGCGCGCGCCGCCAGGGGCGCCGGCCTCGGGCCGCGGGCCTTCGACGCGGCGAGCGCCGTCACCGCGTCGAGCGCGCGGCGCGCCACGCCGAGCGCGAAGGCGGCGTGCTCGTTGGTGACGAAGCCGGGCAGCCCCAGCCGGTAGAGCGGGCCGCCGCGGCGCGGCTCGGCGCGCTCGATGTCCCACGTGAACGCCTCGGGCACGAAGTGGTCGTGCACCGAGAAGTCGCAGCTGCCGGTGCCGCGGAGCCCGGCCACGTGCCAGGTGTCGTGGATCTCGACGTCGCCCGTGCGGACGACGAAGACCCGCCGCTCGTCCGTCTGCGTGCCGTCGCGCACGACCCAGGCCGTGCCCGAGACCCACCCCGCGTGCCGGATGCCGCTCGCGAAGGCCCAGCGTCCGGTGACGCGAAAGCCACCGGGCGCGGCCACGGCGCGGCCCGTGGGCATGTAGCAGCCCGCCGCCAGCGGCATCCGTCCGTCGGCGAACATCGCCGCCACCGCGCCGTCGCCGAGGAAGACCGCCGGCAGCGCGACCGTCGTCGCGCCGACCATCAGGCACCAGCCCGCCGACGCGTCGACCGTCGTGAGGGCCTCGATGACCTCGATCTGCGTGACCGGATCCGCCTCGGCGCCGCCGAGCACGGAAGGCAGCTTGAGCCCGAGCAGCCCCGTGTCGCGCAGGGCGGCCACGGTGGCCGCGGGCAGGGTGCACAGGCGCTCGGCCTCGTCGGCGCCGGCGGCCACGACGTCGCGGACGCGGTCGACGGCGTCGAGCAGCGCGCGGCGGACGTCGCTCACGTGGGCAGCCGGAACTCGCCGCGCGCCACGGTGACGGCGCTGCCGCCGACCTCCACGCGCTCGAGCGCCTCCCGCGTGCCGGTGGCGCGCGCGTAGAGCGTCGACGGACGGTGGATCTCGGCGCCCTGCTCGATCTGGATCTCGTCCCCGGAGGCGATGCGTCCGTGGCGGAGCAGGTGACAGGCGAGCGGGCCCGCCGCCGAGCCGGTCGCCGGATCCTCGTTGACGCCGTGGCCCGGCGCGAACATCCGCGTCTTCCAGCGGCCGCCGGCGCCCGCGAAGCACGAGACGGCGTCGGCGGTCGCCCGCGCGAGGGCGGCGAAGTCCGGGGCGAGCCGCGCCACCTGGTCCGGCGCGTCCACGTTCACCATGACGTGGCGCGGGCCGTTCACGTAGCGCTCCACGGGCAGTGCGGCCTTCGCGACCCCGATCGCGGCCAGGATGGCCGGCGCCTCGGGAACCGGCTCGATCCTCGGGACCGGCTGGGTCATGCGGCCGAACACGACGCGCGGCCCCTCGCGCTGCAGCGCCACCGGCACCGGCCCCAGGCCCGTCTCCAGCACGATCGTCTCGAGCTGCAGGGGCGCCCCCAGCACGAACGCCGAGCCCAGCACCGGATGCCCCGCGAACGGCAGCTCCGCCTGCGGCGTGAAGATCCGGATCCGCGCGTGCCCTCCCGCGCTCGCCGGATACACGAACACGGTCTCCGAGAAATTCATCTCCCGCGCCAGCAAGGGCAGGAGCTCCTCGGGCATAACCCGCGCGTCCGTGAACACCGCCAGCTGATTCCCCGTCAACGGCGTGCTGGTGAAGACATCACACACGACATACCGGAAGTCCATGGCCCCGACATTCTACGCGACCAAGGGATCCCGCCCTACGCGACCCGCGGATTTGCCGCTTTCCTACGCGACCACTTGATTTGCCGCTTTCGAGCGCCGGCTTCGCCGGCGCAATCCTGATCTGGGGGAGGTATCGGAGGGGGCCACCGAGGCCCCCTCCGAGCGAAGCTACTGTGCCCGCGACTCGTCGAAGCCGTGGGAGCCCTTGATCCGCTCCTCGGTGCCGGGGATGTACTTCTTCTCCAGCTCCTGGAAGTGCGCCACGCGGGCCATCACGTGGTGGCTCTCCGTCGGGTGGCCCGCCTTCGTCTTCTCGAGCCGCCACTGCGCCTGCTCCTGGTCGCGCACCAGCTCCTCCATCGCGTTCCAGGTGGCGTACATTCCGGCGTGGGCGACGAAGAGCGTGATGAAGATGAACGTATAGCCGAGCTCGCCCAGCTCCCTGAACGTGAGCGGGTTCGGGTCGCTCGACCACTTGAACGACGACGAGTAGTTGAAGGACAGCGGCAGATCCGGGTGGCTCCGGCGCATCGCCTGGGCGAACTCGATGGCCGGCTCGCGCGAGGCGTTCGAGAGCTCCGCCCACACGGAATCGACGCCCGCGTCGGCGTACATGCGCCCACGCTCGATCGCCTCCTGCATGCTGCCCCCCAGCGCGCCGTAGGCGTCGGTGCGCGCGATGATGAAGAAGTCGGGGTCGAGACGGTTGCGCACGTCGATGGCCGCGCGGTACTTGCCCAGCGCCTCCTCGCGGCTGACGAGCGTCTTGCCGGCGATGTGCCCGCACCGCTTCGGGAAGCGCTGATCCTCCAGGTGGATGCCGGCCACGCCGGTCTTCATCATCTCCTGGACCGTTCGCATCGTGGACAGCGCGTTGCCGTAGCCGTCGTCCGCGTCGGCGATGACGGGGATGTCGACCGCGCCCGCCACCATGTGCGCCGTGCGGGCCACCTCGGTCTGGGTCAGGAAGCCCATGTCGGGCCAGCCGTTCGCCATGGCCACCGAGTAGCCGCTCAGGTAGATCGCCTTCACGCCGACGCGCTCGGCGATCTGCGCGTCGAGCGGCGAGTAGACGCCGCCGGTGAAGACGTACGGCTCGGTCTTCAGCAGCCGGCGGAATGCGGTGCCCTTGCTCTCCATGGGTGAGGTCTCCTTGACGGCGCTACGCCGGACGCGGGAGCGCGCGCGTCGTGGCGCACCAGCGGCAATAGGTGGTGGAGTCGAGCTCGAGCCGGCAGCTCGGGCAGACCGGGGTGCCGCACTCAACGCAGCCCGCGCGCGGGCCGCTGGTCTCGAGAGTCATTCCGCAGTGACAGGCCGTTCCCATGACGCTCCTCCTCAGTGCAGGTCGAACGGGGCGGCGGCGCGCACCGCCGGCGCCTCCAGCAGCAGCCCCGCGCACGCGCTGCAGTAGGCAGCGGACTCGAGGTGAATGGCGCAGCGCGCGCAGCAGCTCGCGCCGCACTCGAAGCACGCCATCAGGGTGGGCACCGTCTCTCCGCATCCGCATCGACCGCCCATCGCGACACCTCCGCAGCTGAGTTGATGCCCGCTGCTGCTGCACCCACTGTGCCGGCGGCGTGCGCGCCGTCGCAATCGCAATATTTTTATCGGGGTGATAAAGTTTCGTGATCGGAAAGATCTTTCACATGTGCCTATAATCGATTGCTATATAGATCGGCAGGACCATAAGCGAGGTGAATCGGTGGAGATCGGCCAGGTCGAGGCCTTCCTGGCGGTGGGCACCTTCGGCGGCTTCCGGCGGGCCGCGGATGCCCTCCGCGTGACCCAGCCCGCGGTCAGCGCCCGCATCCGGGCGCTCGAGACCTCGCTCGGCGTGCCGCTGTTCGTGCGCAGCAAGACCGGGCTGGCGCTGTCGGCGGCCGGCCGCGCGTTCCGCCCGCACGCCGAGCAGCTCCTGCACGCCGCCGCGTCCGCCCGCCAGGCCGTGCACGACCTCCGGCCGTCGAGCGGCAGCGCCATCCAGCTCGCGGCCGCCCTCTCGATCTGCACCTACCTGCTGCCCGACGTGCTCAAGCGCTTCCAGTCCGCCCATCCCAAGGTGATGATCACCGTGCGCTCCGGCCACTCGCGGGAAGTGCTGGAGATGGTGCTGGCGGGCCAGGCGGACATCGGGATCGCGCGCTCGCTGCACCATCCCGGGGTCGAGACGCTGAGCCTGCGGGACGATCCGCTCGTGCTGGTGGCGCGGCCCGAGTCGCAGATCGCGCGCGCGCGCCGGACGCCGCTGGAGGAGGTGGCCGGCCAGCCGCTCGTCTTCTTCGACCGCGGCTCGAGCGACTGGACGCTGACGCACGGCCTGTTCCGCCGAGCCGGCCTGGTGCCCAACGTCGTGCTCGAGGTCGAGACGATCGAGACGGCCAAGCGCATGGTCGAGCGCGGCATGGGCCTCGCGTTCCTGCCGCACCTGGCCGTCGTCCACGAGATCCGCCGCCGCCGCCTCGTCGCCGTCGAGGTGGAGGCGGCCGAGACGCTGAGCCGGAGTCTCGACGTCATTCACCCCCGCCAGCGCCCGCTCAGCCCCGAGGCGCTGGCGCTGCTGAAGACGCTGCGGGCGGCGGTGGGCGAGCCGGAGACGCGGCCGCCGGGCGTCCGGGCGCGCGGGCGCGCGCGGCGGTCAGGCGCCGGCGGGGCGCGCCGGGCGCGCGAGCAGCGCGGCCGCTGAGGCGAGCGCCAGGCCGAGGGCGATGCCGCCCAGCACGTCGGACGGCCAGTGCGCGCGCAGCATCACGCGCGAGAGCGCCACGAGGACGATGGCGAGCCCCGCCAGCGTCCGCACCAGGGTGCGGGCCGACGGCCGCAGCGCGCCGGCCACGTAGATCAGCGCGCCGAAGTACGCCGCGGCCGCGGTGGCGTGCCCGCTCGGGAACCCGAGCGACGCGTCGAAGGGCCGCGGGCGTGCGACCAGCACCTTGAACGCCGTCTCCGCCGCCGGCGCCAGCAGCATGAGCGCGACCCAGATCCACCACCGCGCGCGCGCCTCGGGAAACCACCACAGCAGCGCGACCGTCGCCGGCACCAGGAACCACGCGTGGCCCAGGTAGGTCACCACGCGCATGAGGGCCACCATGGCCGGCGAGGCGAGCGCCAGCAGGCCGTCGCGGGCCGCGGCGTCGGCGGGGTGGGCGCCGGCCAGGAGGACGGCCAGCGCGACCGCGCCGAAGGAGCCGGCCGTGAGCAGCAGCATGCCGCGCGGATGGAGGACGCGCCTCACGACGGGTCGTCGCTCCGCCGCGTGAGCAGCGTGACGATCACGATGACGAGCATTCCCGCCAGCAGCGCCACGCCCCCGTACACGAGGGCGGCGGTCAGCGGGCTCCAGCCCTCGCTGCGCAACGCCCCCGGGTGGTCGCCCCAGGCCACGGCGGCGTCGAGCGCCAGCAGGGCGCCGACGGCGACGAGGCGGCGCATGGTTACCGTGACCGCAGCGCCATCCCGTGGGGCGCCTTGCCGACGGGGATGGCGCGCACCTGCGTGTGCGTCGCCACGTCGATGACGGCGACGTGGTCCGCGTAGCGGTTGGTGACGAGCGCGTACCGTCCCGTCGGCTCCATCGTGACCAGGTCGGGGTAGGCCCGCTGCGGGATGGTGGCCACGATCCGGTCGTCCGCGGTGCGCACGACGACGATGCGGTTGGCCTTGCGCAGTGTGGTGTACATGAACTTGCCGTCGAGGGTCAGGGTGGTTTCGTGCACGATCCCGGGCAGCTTGATCCGGCCGATCTCCCGGTTCGTGTCCGTGTCGATCTTCACCACCGCCCGGTTCTCGCCGGCCGCCGCGTAGAGCAGGCGGCCGTCGGCGGTGAGGGCGAGCCCCATGGCGTCGCCGCCGCCGTGGATGACCCGGGCCACGGCCTCGCGCCGGGCGACGTCGATCACGGTGACGTCGCCGGCCGTCTCGCCGGAGACGTAGAGGAACCGCGCGTCGCGCGAGAAGATCGCGTGCGCGGGCCACGTGGAGACCTCGACGCGCCAGTCGATCCGCTCGGTTCGCAGGTCGTAGAAGATCACCTCGTCGGTGCTGGTGTCGCTGGCCCAGTCGAGCACGATGAGGTGGCTGCCGTCCGGGGTGAACGCGAGGTTGTACGGGTTGCCGCCGATCTTCACCCGCTTCAGCAGCCGGCGCCCGTCCACGTCGATGATCCCGAGGTCGTGGCTCTTGTCGTAGACGACCCACGCCGTCTTGCCGTCGGGATGGAAGACGATGCGGTTCGGCTTGCCCTTGCCGAGCGCGATGGTGCCGACGACCTCGAGGGTCTCGGTGTCGATCACCGACGCGGAGTCCGACTTGGTGTTGGTGACCAGCAGCGTGGCGGCCGACGCGGGCAGCGCGACGGCCAGGACGAGCCCGAGCGCGAGCCCGAGCGAGATGCGGACCTTCACCGCCTGCCTCCTCTTCACCGGGCCTCCACCTTCTCCACGGCCACGATGGCCAGGTTCGGCGGCGTGCCCTGCAGCGTAAATCGTACCGCGTCTCCGACCTCGACGGCCTCGTATATCTTGGGCGAGACCGCGCGGAATCCCATGGTCATCGCGGGCATGTAGCCGGGAATCTCGTCGTGCGTGATGACCATCACGTTGATGTCGGGCAGCACCGCGCGCACCACGCCCTCGGCCCGGTACTCGCGCGGGCCCGCGGCCGCCGCGCGGGCCTCCGCCAGCTCGCGCGTGAGGCGGCTCACGTCGCGCCCCCACCAGAGATAGCCCCAGCCCATCCCGACGGCGAGCGCCAGGTTCAGCAGGAGCACAACCCGCCAGACGGCCATCAGTGCACGTGCTCGGCGGGCGGCGGGACGGCGATCCTCTCCCGGCTCAGGGCCTCGGCGTTCGCCAGCAGCGTGTCGAGGTCGCGCGGCATCGCGTCGATCGCGCGCAGGTAGCCGTGGCGGTCGACGAGGAACTCCGCGTGCGGGCCGCGCGCGAAGAGCCCGTAGGCGGCCGCGATCTCGGCCGCGCCGGCGGTCACCACGGGAAAGAAGATCCGCGGCTCGGCGCCGAGCCGCTTGATGGCGTCGGGCGAGGCGTCCGTGGGGACGGCGCTTATCTCGACGCCGAGGGGCACCAGCGCATCATAGCGCTCCGCCAGCGCGGCCAGCCGCGGGCGCGAGCCGGGCAGCGTGTAGAGCACGACCAGGACGCCGCGGCGCCCCTGGTAGTCGCGGAGCGGACGCGCCGGCGCGGGCCCGACGGCGAAGACGAAGTCCGGCGCGACCACCCGCGGCCGCTCCGGCTCGATCACCGGGGTCAGGGGGCGCGCGCTGTCGGCGGCCGTCAGCGCGCGGATGTAGTTGACGAGGTCCCACCGCTGCTCCTCGTCCAGCCGCTCGCCGAAGGCCGGCATCTGGCGGCGCCCGTGCGTGATCCACCAGAAGAGGTCGCCCGCGGTGTGCAGCGCGGCGTGGTGCGCGCGCAGATCCGCGGGCGGCGGCGAGAGCGCGGCGCCCGCGGGGCCGTCGCCCGCGCCGCTCGGACCGTGGCAGGCCGCGCAGTGCTCGCGGTACGCGGCCGCGCCCGCGGCGATCGAGCCGGCCTGGTAGGGCACCGCCGGCCGCAGGTACGTGGTCGGATAGGCGTCCGTCGCGAGCGGCGGCAGCGCCATCGCCATGCCCGCCACGACGAGCACGCTGCCCCCGGCCAGTGCCGGCAGTCGCGCGCGAGGGTAGAGGAGGCGCGCCGCGAGCAGTGCGGTCACGCCGAGCACCGCCACCTGGCTGCCGACGAGCACGAACGCCCACGCCCCGGGCGTCTCGGCCACGGCGTCCCAGGCGAGCCGGAAGGACAGCGGCCACACCGGCTGCTCGTGGCGCGCGGGCGCGGTGACGCCCAGCAGGGCGACGACGCCGAGCACGGCGAGGACCAGGGCCGCCTCGACGGCGACGAAGAGCCGCAGGCGATGCATGGCGGGGCGGCCGACGCGCGTCGCCTCGCCGGCGAGAGCGGGGAGGAGACGGCGGTTGAGGCCGGCGATCGCGACGATCGGCACGAGCAGGACGACCTTCAGCAGCAGCAGACGGCCGTAGGCGGTGCCGAGCAGGCCCGCCACGGAGCCGACCTGCGCCTGCGCCGCCAGCACGCCGGTGAGCACGAGCACGCCCAGGAGCCCCAGCGCGGCGCGCGAGAACCGGCGCGCCGCGAGGACCGCGTACGGCCGCGCGTCGGCGCCGGGCTCCGGCGAGGCGGCGGCGAGCAGCAACGCGAGCGCGGGCAGCGCTCCCGCCCACAGGCCGGCGCCGATCAGGTGCACGATGTCGACGGCGATCGCGGTGGCGGCGCCGGGCTCCACGGCCGCGGCGTGGCCGGCGGCGGCGAGCAGCGCCAGGGCGCCCGCCGCGAGGAGCAGGGCCTCCCCGCGGGCGGCGCGCCAGTCGACCCGGCGCGAGAGGTCCGCCCGGAAGGCGAGGAAGGCGCCGAGCAGGAGCAGCAGGCTCTGGCGCACCGTCCACACGATGCCCGCCTGCGTTTCCAGCGCGACGCGCGCCAGCGACGCGGGCTCGAGCGCCGCGGCGGCCCGCTGCTCCAGGATCGCCGCCTGCTGCGCCAGGGCGACCACGCCGGCCGCCAGCGCGACCGCCACGAGGACCCGCGAGAGCGTCGAGACCCTCGCCTGCCAGCGCAGCGCCGTGGGCCGGTCGGTATGGCCGGCCGCGAGCAGGAGCCCGGCGCTGCCCACCAGGAGCACCGATGCCGCCAGGTGGGCCCAGCGGGCGAGGAGCCCGAGCTCAGTCACTCCAGTCGAAGCTCACCGTCACCGGCTTGCCGAAGCGACCGGTCGCCGTGCCCATCGTCCTGAGGCCGGCCGCGCCGAGCGTCAGCGTGAGCTTCGTCGTTCCCTCCGGAAGCGCGACGTCCGCACCATAGTGAAACCCGGTATCGCCCAGCATCGGGACGAGGCGCACGGTGCGCGGCGCCGCGCTGCCGGCGGCGACCACGGCGCTGACGGGAAGGTACGGCACGGCCTCGCCGGTGGTGGCGTCCGCGACGAAGACCATCAGGTGGCCGGCGCGCGCCGCCTGCGCGCCGCCGTGCGAGTGTCCCCCCGCGCCGCCGCCGCCGTGCCCGGAATGCTCGTGCCCGCCGGCTCCGCCCGCCGCCTGGTACTCGACGCGGACGCGGTAGGGCCCCGCCGTCCGCTCGCGCGGAGACGTGGCGGCCTCGTGCCGGTGGCCGTCGCCGCCGAGGCTCTTCAGGTACGCGACGAGATCGACGAGCTCGGTGAACGTCACTGCATCGCGATAGTCCGGCATGACGGATCGACCGTCCGGCCCGACGAAGCCTGGCCCGGAGAGAATCACCGCGTTCGGGTCCACGATTGACTGCGCGAAGTACTCCGCGGGATGGTGGGCGCCCATGCCGGTGAGCGCGGGGCCGACGTCGCCGGCTCCGCGCTCACCGCGCGGGAAGTCCGGCACGATCTCGTGACACTTGTTGCACTCGAGCTTGCCGAACGTCTCGCGCCCCGCCTTTGGATCCCCCGCGGGCAGCGTGAACTTCCAGCCGCGTGGGACCCCACCCATGCCATGCAGCGCGTCCGACGAGAGCGGCGCCGGCGGCTTCGCGGGCGCCCCGGCCGCGGGTGGCGTCGCGCTCCCGTGGCCGGCATGCTGCGCGGCCGCCAGCGTTGCCAGCGAGACGATGGTGACAGCGGCCAGCGCGGCCGCTCGATATTTCGTGTCGAGTATCACGCGATCTCCTTCAAGCGGCTAGAAAGCCGCGGGTGTTTTCGGACCAGCAACGTCCCCGCGCACCAGCGGAAACGAGTGGAGGCACCGGGGCGGAGCTACGCGGTGGGAGGGCGACCGAGGTCGGCGGCGGTGGGGCGGAATGCGGCGACCACGACCACGGTGCGCAGCGCCGTCCACAACGTGGGAAGCGCCACTCCGCCGCTGTCGACGATCAGCCCGCCGGTGTGCGCCGAGACGGGTGCGACGACGCACTGGGCGTCACGGTGATCGGCCAGGTGGTGGACGGAATGGAGACCGGCCTCGAAGGAGACGAGCAGCAGGACGGCGAGGCGGGCGACGGCGAGCGCGCGGACCGGCGCATGGGCCGATCTTACACGAGCCGACGGGCGCTGCTACAGTGGGCGCATGCGTCGCGCGCTCGCCCTCGTCGTGCTCCTCGGCCTGGTCTCCGCGGCCGCCGGGCACGGGGTGCTCGAGCGGAGCGAGCCGCGCGGCGGCAGCGTCCTCAAGAGCGCACCGGCGCAGGTGCGGCTCACGTTCACCGGCGCCATCGAGCCGGCCTACAGTCGCGTCCGGGTGCTGGACGGCGGGGGCCGGCCGGTGGACCTGGGCGACAGCAGCGTGGATCCCGACACCCGCACCGTGCTGCGCGTGTCGCTCCCCGCGCTGCCGCCCGGCCGGTACAGGGTCTCCTGGCGCGTCCTCTCCGTCGACAGTCACGTGACCCAGGGGGACTTCACCTTCCGCATCGCGCCGTGAGCCTGCGCGCGATCTTCTTCGACGCCGGCAACACGCTGCTGCGGATCAACTACGCCGACATCGCGGCCGCGCTGGCGCGGCTGGGTGTCGCGACGACGCCGGAGGCCCTGCAGCGCGCCGAGTGGCAGGCGCGCGTGCGGCTCGACCGGGACGTCCTCGCGCACGCGCGCTCGACGGAGCGCCCCTCGACGCACCGCCGCTACCTCGAGTACGTGCTCGAGGGCGTCGGCGTGACGGACGGCGCCATCGTCGAGACCATGGACGCGTGGCGTCGCGACTATCCCGGGCCGGGCGGGCTCTGGAACACACCCGACCCGGACGCCGGCGCGGCGCTCGATGCCGTGCGCACCGCCGGGCTTCGCTCGGCGGTCATCTCCAACTCGAACGGCACGATCCGGGAGCTGGTCGCGCGGCTGGGCTTCGCCGACCGCCTGGACTTCGTCGTCGACTCCGCCGAGGAAGGCGTCGAGAAGCCGGACCCGCGCATCTTCGAGATCGCGCTGGCGCGCGCCGGCGTCACCGCCGGCGAGGCGGCCTACATCGGCGACCTCTACTCGATCGACGTCCTCGGCGCGCGCCGCGTCGGCCTGCGCGCGGTCTTGCTGGATCCCGGGCGGTACTGGGGCGAGCGCGACTGCGACACCGGCCGAAGCGTGCTCGACGCGGTCCGGCTCCTGCTGGGTCGGAGCTAGCCCACCGCCCCGAACAGCGGCACACGCGTGTTCGCCGACGCGCGATACCGCAGGCCGTCGAGCCCCGCGTCGGGCTCGAGCCCCGCGTCCAGCAGCTGGCGCACCCCCAGCTCCGCGATGGTGCTCGCGAGCGTCTCGCCGGGGCACGCGTGGACGCCGACGCCGAAGGTGAAGACGCGGCGCTCGCGGCGCCGCACCTCGAAGCGCTCGGGCGCGGGATTGGCGCCCGCGTCGTGGTTCGCCGCGGCGAGCACGACGAGGATGGCGTCGCCGTCCTGCATGGGCTGGCCGCCGACGTCGCCCGGCTCCGCCACGAACCGGCGCGTGTTCTGGACGGGCGCGTCGTACCGGGCGACCTCGCGCACCACGGCGCCGAGCGGCGCGTCGCGCGCGGAGGGATGCCGCGCGAGGGCGACGACCGTGTTGCCGACGAGACCGGCCGTCGCCTCGTAGGCCTGCGACAGGAACCCGACGCGATTCGCGGCCATCGCATCGCGCCCGCGGCCGACGGCCTCGAGCAGCCGGTCCGCGGCCGCCGCGCCGCGCTCGACGGCCTCGCGCGTCGCCCCGGGCGCCAGCGCGCCGACGAACCGGTCCACGGCCTCGACGGTCGACGGCAGTCGTGGGTCCGGGACGCCGAGGAGGCCGGCGATGACGTACACGGGCAGGTGAAAGGCGAAGTCGGCGAGGCGCGCGAGCTCGGTGGCGGGGCGCAGCTCGGCCGCGAGGTGGGCGGCCCACCGGCGCGTCTCGTCGCCGACGCGATGGGCCTCGAAGCTCGCCACGGCCTGCGAGACGGCGGGCTTGAGGCCGGCATGCGCGGGGCCGTCGTTCATCCGCACGAGCTGTCCGAAGATCTCGCCGACGGCGGAGCCGAGGAGCGGGCGGGGCACGGGCTCGCCCGGCGGCCGGACGCGACAGCGGCTGCTGGTGAGCACGGCGGTCACGGCCCCGGCGCTCGAGGCGACCCAGAGACCCAGGGCCTCGTCGCGGTAGAGCGGTCGGCGCGCGAGCAGCTCCCGGTAGTACGGATACGGATCGGGGTGGTTCGCGGCCGCGATCGGATCGCGTGGCCGCTCGATGGCGCTCGGGGGCCCGGGCACGCCGGCCGCCGTCAGGACGGCAGCGTGATGAACGGGTAGCGGCGGAGCGCGTCGTAGATCACGCGCTTCATGTCCTCGATCTCGCGCTCGGTCGCGGCCTCGAAGCGGAGCGTCAGGTACGGGTTCGTGTTGGAGGCGCGCACGAGCCCCCAGCCGCCGCCGGGGAAGAGCACGCGGGCGCCGTCGATGTCGATGGTCTCGTAGCGCTGCTTCAGCTCGCGCGTCAGCTCGTCGATCACGCGGAACTTCTCGCCGTCCGGGCACAGCGCCTTCAGCTCGGGCGTGGCGTGCAGGTGCGGCACCGAGTCGAACAGGGAGGAGACGGTGCCGCGGTGGCGGGCGGCGATCTCCACGATCTTGCAGGCGGCCAGGATGCCGTCGTCGACGCCGTAGTAGCCGTCGGCGAAGAACATGTGGCCGCTGACTTCCCCGCCGAGCAGGATGTGGTCCTCGCGCATCTTGCGCTTGAGGTGGGAGTGTCCCGTCTTCCACATCACGGGCTCGCCGCCGTGCTTGCGGATGTCGTCCACCAGCACCTGCGACGACTTCACGTCGAAGACGATCTTGGCGCCGGGGTGCCGCTGCAGCAGGTCGCGCGCCAGCAGCACGAGGATGAGGTCGGCCTCGTGGCGGCGGCCGCGCTCGTCGATCACGCCGACGCGGTCCGCGTCGCCGTCCCAGGCGAGCCCTAGGTCGGCGCCGGCCTCCACGACCTTCTGCTGCAGGTCGACGACGTTCTCCGGGTCCTCGGGATCGGGCAGGTGATTGGGGAAGCGCCCGTCGGACTCGCAGTGCAGCTCGATCACGTCGCAGCCGATCCGGCGCAGCAGCGGCGGTCCGTAGACGCCCGCGATCCCGTTGCCGGCGTCGGCGACCACCGTCAGCGGGCGCTCGACCCGCACGAGCTTGGCCACGGTGTCGAAGTAGTCGTCGCGGGGGTCGCGGCGGGACAGCCCGCCGCTGCCGGCGGCGAACGCGCCGCGCTCGATCGTCTCCCGCAGGCTCTGGATCTCGGCCTCGGACAGCGGCGCGGCGCCCCGGTGGACCATCTTCACGCCGTTGTAGTCGACGGGGTTGTGGCTGCCCGTGATGTTGGCGCCGCCGTCGAGCTTCCAGTGGGCGGTGGCGAAGTACAGGATCGGCGTCGTCACGGTGCCGATGTCGATCACGTCGATGCCGCCTGCGCGCACGCCCTCGACGAAGCCGGCCTTGAGCCCGGCCGACGACTCGCGGTTGTCCTGGCCGACGGCGATGGTGCGGCCGCCGTGGCTCCGGATCAGCGTGGCGTAGGCCCGCCCGACCTGGCGGAACACGTCCGGGTTGATGTCGGCGCCGATTCGTCCGCGCACGTCGTACGCGCGAAAGATGTGGGGATTGAGGGCCATGGCCATCCTTTCTGCGTCGAGCGTACCACGCCGCGGGCGGGCTCACGGAATGTCGGTCCGTCTCGTGCGATGATGTCGCGCGCAAGGAGGCGCGCGCATGGGCAAGGAGTACGTGCTGGTGCACGGGATGAGTCACGGCGGCTGGGCCTGGGAGGCGCTGGTCCGGCGGCTCGAGCGGGACGGGCACCGCGCCATCGCCCCGGACCTGCCGGGCCACGGGCGGCGCGCGCACGAGCGCGGCCGCGCGTCGGTCGACGGGTACGCGCGCGCGGTCGCGGACGCGATGATGCAGGCCGGCATCGCGCGCGGGATCGTGGTCGGCCACTCGATGGGCGGCGTGGTCATCCCGAAGGTGGCGGAGCTCGTGCCGGCCCGGGTGGCGCACCTCGTCTTCCTGGCGGCGGTCGTGCTGCGGGACGGCGAGAGCCTGCTCGGCGCCCAGATCCCGTCGCCGTCGCGGCCGCTGCTGGAGGGACTGGCGCGCTCGGGCGGCGGCGTCGCCCAGTATCCGGCGGCCATGGAGTGGGCGCGATGGCTCAACGACCTGCCGGCCGGGGATGCGCGCGTCGTGGACGCGCTCACCCGCATGACGCCGCAGCCGCTGCGGCCGTGGACGGAGCGTGTCGACATGCGGCGCTTCTACGCGATGGACGTGCCCCGGACGTACGTCCGCTGCCTGCGCGACAACGCGGTCACCCCGGCGCGCGCGGCGCAGTACGCGGCGCGCCTCGGCGTGACCCCCGTCGACATGGACTGCGCGCACGAGCCGATGCTGTCGGCGCTGGACGCTCTCGTCACCATCCTCGAGAAGATCCCCACGGAGGCAACACGCTGATGAACGACGCGGAGCTCAAGCAGAAGACGCGCGACACCGCCCGCAAGCTCTTTCACTCGCTGCCGAGCGGGGTCGGCTACGAGCAGTGGAAGCGGTTCGACAAGGGCCTGGCCCGCACGCTGTCGATGTTCTTCACCGGTGCGCTCTACAGCCGCGAGGTGATCTCCCAGGTGCAGCGCGAGCTGTGCGCGGTCGCCTCGCTCACCGTCCTGCACCGGACGAACGAGCTGCGGGCGCACATCCACGCCGCCCTCAACGTCGGCGCCACGCGGCAAGAGGTGGCCGAGGTCATCTTCCAGCAGGTGACCTACGGGGGGATGCCGGTCGTCGTCGAGGCGCTGGACGTGTACGCCCGGGTGCTCGCCGAGCGGGGCGAGCCGTTCCCCGCCGAGGACGACGGCCGGTGACCGCGCGCCTGGACGCCGCCGCGCTGGACGGCGCGCTGGCGGCGGCCGCCGACGCCGTCCGGGCGGCGGGCGCCATCGCGCTTCGCTACTACACGAGCGGCTTCGACGTCACCCTCAAGCCGGACCAGACGCCGGTGACGCAGGCCGATCGCGAGGCGGAGCAGGCGATCGTCGCCGCCCTCGGGCGCGCGTACCCGGCGTGGGGCTTCCTCGGCGAGGAGTTCGGCGCCCGGGGCCCCAGCGACGTCCGCTGGATCATCGACCCCATCGACGGCACGAAGAACTTCGTCCGGCGCGTGCCGGTGTGGGCGACGCTCGTCGCCCTGGAGGAGCGGGGGGAGATCGTCGCGGGCGTCATCCACAATCCCGTCACGGGCGAGCTGTACACGGCGCGGCGCGGCGGCGGCACCCGCCTGAACGGCGAGCGCGTGCACGTGTCGGACGTGGTCGAGCTCGCCCGCGCCGCGCTGATCCACGCGGGGCTTCGCCTCTACCGCGAGGCGGGGCTCTGGGACGGGTTCGTGCGGCTCGTCGACGCGACCGAGCGGCAGCGCGGGTTCGGCGACTACATGGGCTACACGCTCGTCGCCGAGGGCAAGGCCGAGATCTACGTCGAGGTGGACCTCAAGCCCTGGGACCTCGCGCCCTGCAAGATCGTCGTCGAGGAGGCCGGCGGCCGCTTCACCGACCTCGCGGGCGAGCCGACGATCTACTCCGGCCAGGCGCTGGTGAGCAACGGCCGCCTGCACGACGTCGCGCTGAGCCTGCTGCGCAAGCGGTGAGGGCGGCGGCGGTCCGCCCGGCGCTCGCCGCGCATCCCGGCGCGCTCGGCGACGTGCTGCTCGCCATCCCGGCCCTCCGGGCGCTCCGCGCGACGAGCGGCGGCGTCACGCTGGCCGCCCAGCGGCACGTCGCCGACCTCGTGGTGGCGCTCGGCGAGGCGGACCATGCGCGGGCGTTCGAGTCGCTGCGTCTCGACACGCTCTTCGCCGGCGACGGCACGGCCGACCTGCCCCACGCCGATCGCGTCGTCTGCTGGTTCGGCGCGCGCGACGCCGACTTCATCCGCCGCCTGCGTGGCCAGGCGCCGGGCGCGGTCGTCGCGCCGTCGGTGGGACCGGGACTCGTGTGGGAGCACCTGCTCGCCACGACGGGCGCTCCGGCCGGGGCATGGCGGGCTCCCGCGCGCGTGGACCCGGGCCTCGTCGCCGCCGGCGGCGCGGCGCTGGCCGCCGCCGGGTGGGACGGGCACCGCCGCGTCCTGCTCGTGCAGCCGGGCGCCAGCGCGGCCACCAAGCGCTGGCCCGCGGAAGGCTTCGCCGCCGCGCTCGCCGGGCTCGCCGCGCGGGAGGACGTCGCCCTCGTCCTGCACGAGGGACCGAACGACCGCGAGGCGGTGGAGGCGCTGACAGCGCGGCTGCCGGCGGCGCTGCGCCTGCGCGAGCCGGCCCTGCCGGCCCTGGCCGGAGCGCTGCGTCGGGCCGCCGCGTACCTGGGCAACGACTGCGGGGTGAGTCATCTCGCCGCGACCGTCGGGACGCCGGCGGTCGTGCTGTTCGTTCCCGCGAATCTCGCGTGGCGGCCGTGGGCGGTGGAGCCGCAGGTGGTGAAGGTCGGGACGTCGCGCGTGGAGTCGACGGACGTGGCGGCGGTGCGCGCGGCGATCGAGCGGCGGCTCGGATGAGACGCGGGCGATCGCACTGGGGGTCGCTGGCGGCCGGCGGCGTGGTGATCGCCGCCGGCTTCGCCGTGGCGGGCGTGGAGCTGCTCGGATTCCCGAAGGGCTCGGTGTGGGTGGTCGCCGCGGCGGCGCTACTCCTCGTCCTCCTCATCCGCCGGCTCACGCGCTGACTGCTCGGCGTCGCGGACCAGCTCGTGGGCCGTCTCGTTCACGTCCGACATCTCGCGGATCCGGAGCTCGTACCAGACGTCCATGGCCATGGCGTTACCTCGGGGTGCGCTGCTGCCGCACCCGCCGGCCGTTGCGTCCCAGCCCCACTCTCCACGGGCTCATCACTTGTCCGCACCGGGAGCAGCGAGCGTGCCAGACACGCCATCGTGCGAAAACAGCGACTTCGGCGCGCGCCGGCCCGATGGCGGCGGAGGCGCGCCCGAGCGATCGGGCAGATTGGGAGCGTCCGGGCGGGCTGCTACTCGCGCATCTCGCGCAGCGACGACCAGTCGGGCTCGGCGGCCGTGGCGAACCCCGGGCACGCGAGCGAGCCGATGGCGAGCCGGCCGCCGACGATGCGGACGCGGGCGACACCGTCCGCCGTCCGGTAGAGATCCGGATGGGCGGCCAGGAACGCGCGCTGCTCGGCGGCGGGCCGCGCGGCCATGCCGGCGACGTAGTGGTGTCCGTTGCGCTCGACGTGCGTGAGCCCGAGGAGGGAGACGAGCGCAAGGTCCTGCTGGACGGCCACGCCGGCCTGGGTGGTGAGATCCTCCGCGGACATGAAGTACGCCGGGTGGCCGGCCTCGGCGTTCCAGCGCGCGCACCGCGCCGCGTTGATGATCGACTTGTAGAGCCCTTTGCAGGTCTTGCTGGAGACGCCGCGGTAGCCCACGGCGCGGGCCTCGACGAAGGCGGCCAGGTCGCCGTCGGACTCGTCGATGATGACGGGCCGCCGGCTGGCGAGCGCCTCGATGGGCGAGCCGAGAGCCCGGTGCCGCGTGATCGGCTGCTCGATGAACAGGACGGCGTCCACCAGTCGCCGCAGCGCCGGCGCGCGCGTCATCGCCTCCCACAGCGCCACGACGTCGTCGACGGTCTGGTACTGCTCGTTGCCGTCGAGGGTCACGAAGTACGGCTCGGGGCTCCGGTCGAGCACGCCCGCGATGGCGCTCAGCCGGGCGAGGTCGGCGGCGACGTCGCCCCCGACCTTCAGCTTGAAGTAGCGGTGGCCGTACGCGGCGACGACCTCCTCGAGCGTCTCGGGCAGCCCGTCGTCGACGCGCTCGCGCAGGTCGGCGGCGGTGATCGGGTCCACGAGCCCGACGGTGTGGCGCGCGTGGATCTCGCTCGAGGGCCGGAGGCCGGCGAGGAACCGATCCACGTCGAAGCCCGCGAACTCCGGCAGCAGGGAGGCCGGGTCGATGCCCGGGACGTTGGCGCGCACGGCGTCGTAGAACGAGATCCCGCGCGCCCGGCACACGGCGTCGAGCACCGCTCGGTCGAGCAGGGCGGGGCCGTAGCCGGCCAGGAGCGGGTTCAGGCCCCGGCGCTTGCCCTCGGCGAGCTGCAGGGGATAGCGCTCCGCGAACAGCCCGAACGGCGTGCGGGCCCCCCCGTCGGTGTACAGCGCCCGCGCCAGGCGCAGCGCGTGGCGCAGGTCCTCGACGTTCTCGGCGTCCGAGCGCGCGGGGTCCTTGTCGAACCACTTCGGCGCGAGCATCTCGGCCGCCATGCCCCACGCGGCGCCGCCGTCCTCGAGCTCGACCCGCACGGACGCGTACGCCTCGATCGCCTCGGTGAGCGTCACCACGCCGAAGCGGAACGGCATGCGGAGCCGCACGTCCCGCTCGCGCAGCCGGACCTCGCGGACGCGGACGCGCGGCGGCGCGCTCACCGGTCCGGCTTGGCCCAGATCCCGCGGTCGTGCATCAGGCGGATCTGCCGCTTGATCACCTTGTCCCGGTACTCCGCGTGCTTCATCGGCGCCCGCTTGAGGTAGAGGTTCTTCGGGTAGATCGGCTTCTCGTAGAGGATCTGGTAGAGCTCGGTGCGCAGGTCCTTCATCCAGTTGTCCCACTGGGCGCGCGCCCGGTGGTCGCGCAGCGCCTCGACGTCGATCACGCCGCCCACGTACGTCGAGCCCGCGCCGTAGTCCTGGCGGCCGACGATGCGGCCCTTGTAGTCGATGATGAACGAGCGCCCGCCGAAGGTGTCGATGGGCGTCGCCTCCTCGGGGAACAGGTAGTAGGTCCCCATGTTGGGGGCGATGACGTACAGGTTGTTGTCCAGCGCGCGGGCCCGGCTCTGGATCTCGAAGTACT
>DASUPA010000505.1:0-5265 GCA_036276335.1 Candidatus Methylomirabilota bacterium
CTGCTGGTGTACCTCGTGGAGCACCGCGGGGAGGTCGTGACCCGGGAGCGGCTGCTGGACGAGGTGTGGGGCTACGAACGGTTTCCCACGACCCGGACCGTGGACACCCACGTTCTGCGGCTCCGGCGGAAGCTCGAGCGCGATCCCGACCGGCCCGTCTTCATCGAGACGGTGCACGGCCAGGGTTACAAGTTCCGATCTTCGTGAGAGGCTGGGGAGGACGATCATGGATCTGAAGTACTCGGACATCACGCCCGAGCCGATCTACCTGAACCGGCGGGCCTTCATGGTGGGGGTCGCCGCGCTCGCGGTGGCCGGCTGCTCCGAGACGACCCAGGCGGACGCGGCCGCTCCGCCAGAGCCCGGGCCGCTCGCGGCCACGCCGAACCCGGCCTACAAGTATCCGGACGCCCCCACGAAGTACGAGAGCGCGTCGACCTACAACAACTTCTACGAGTTCGGCGTCGACAAGGACGACCCGGTGCGGCTGGCCGGAACGCTGCGGCCGCGCCCTTGGTCCGTGGTCGTCGACGGCCTGGTCGCGAAGCCCCAGCGCCTGGACATCGACGAGATCCTGAAAGCCGCGCCGCTCGAGGAGCGCATCTACTCGCTCCGCTGCGTCGAGGGCTGGTCCATGGTGATCCCGTGGATCGGCTACCCCGTCTCGGTGCTGCTCGAGCGCGCGAAGCCCACGAGCAAGGCGAAGTACGTGGAGTTCACCACGCTCAAGGACCCCGAGCAGTTCCCGGCGCAGAAGCCGGGATTCTTCGGCTTCGGCAGCCTCGACTGGCCCTACACCGAGGGGCTCCGCCTCGACGAGGCGATGCATCCGCTCTCGCTGCTGACGGTCGGCATGTACGGCAAGGTGCTCCCCAACCAGAACGGGGCGCCGGTGCGGCTCGTGGTGCCCTGGAAGTACGGCTTCAAGAGCGCCAAGTCCATCGTCCGGATCCGGCTGACCGAGGAGGAGCCGAAGACCGCCTGGAACAAGGCGGCCCCGCAGGAGTACGGCTTCTACTCGAACGTCAATCCGAACGTCGACCACCCGCGCTGGAGCCAGGCGACCGAGCGGCGCATCGGCGAGTTCCGCCGGCGCAAGACGCTCATGTTCAACGGCTACGAGCAGGTCGCCTCGCTCTACACCGGGATGGACCTCAAGAAGCTCTACTAGCCGCGTGGGGTTTCGCGCGCGCGTCGGCGTCAAGGCGGCCGTGTGGGGAGTGTGCCTCACCCCGCTGGCCGGCCTGCTCTACCGGTCCTGGACGGACGACCTCACCGCGAACCCCATCAGCTACGTCACCAACGAGCTGGGGCAGACGGCGCTGCAGCTCCTCCTGGCGAGCCTGGCGCTGACGCCGCTGCGCCTGGTGTTCGGCATCGGCTGGCAGATGGCGCTCCGGCGGCTGCTCGGTCTCTTCGCCTTCTTCTACGTGTCGCTCCATCTCTCCGTGTGGCTGGTGCTCGACCACTTCTTCGACTGGGCGCAGCTCGGCGCCGACATCCTGAAGCGCCCGTACATCACGGTCGGGATGCTCGCGTGGACGCTGCTGCTGCCGCTGGCGGCCACGTCGACCACGGGCATGATCAAGCGCCTGGGGGGCGCCGCGTGGCGCCGGCTGCATCGGCTGGCGTACGTGGCGGCCGTGCTGGGCTGCCTCCACTTCATCTGGCTCGCCAAGAAGGTCCGCGTCGACCCCTGGGTCTACGCGGCGGTGCTCGCGCTCCTGCTGGGCGTGCGTGCCTGGGACGCCGCGCGACGGCTGGTCCGCCGGCGAAGGGATCTGGTAAGCTCGCCGCGCATGCGTTCCTCCGTCTCGCTGCTCCTCGCGCTCCTCCTCGGCGGCTGCCTCTCTACCGGGCCGGCGTCCGTCCACATGGCGGCCGAGCCGACCCGCGAGGTGCTGGACAACGGCGTCGTCCTCGTCACGCAGGAGCACCGCGCCAGCGACGTGGTGGCGCTCCAGCTGTGGGTGCGCGTGGGCGGCCGCGACGAGGCGCCGGCGGAGCTGGGCCTGACGCACTACATGGAGCACATGCTGTTCAAGGGCACGCCGACGCGGCCGCCCGGCTCGATCGACGCGCTCATCGAGGGACTCGGCGGGACCAGCAACGCGTTCACCTCGTACGACTACTGCCACTACGACGTCGTGGTGCCGGCCGACTCGATCGGGCCGGCGGCCGAGATGCTGGCCGACATCGCCGTGAACGCCTCGTTCGTGCAGGAGGAGCTCGACGCCGAGAAGAAGGTGGTCTTCGAGGAGATGAACCTCACCGAGGACGACCCGGAGCGCTACCTGGCCCGCCTGACGACGCAGGAGGCGTACCCGGCGCACCCCTACGGCCGCCCCATCCTCGGGACGCGGGAGCTGGTGCAGCAGCTCCGGCGCGAGACGCTCGCGGCGTACTACCGCAAGCACTACGTGCCCCGCAACATGGTCCTGGTCGTCGTGGGCCCCGTGCCACCGGCGGAGGTGCGTGCCCTCGCCGAGCGGACCTTCGGGCGTCTGCAGGGCCCGCCGCCGGCGCGGCCCCCGGTGCCGGCGGTGCAGGGCATCGCGCGCGTGCGGTCCGTCGACGTGCGGCGGCCCGAGCAGCAGGCGTATCTCGGGCTGGCGTGGCACACGGCGCCCACGGCCAACACCGACATCTACGCCGTCGACCTGCTGACCTACATCCTGGGCGACGGGCCGTCGAGCCGGCTGAACCAGACGCTGCGCGAGCAGAAGCGCCTGGTGTCGACGATCGAGTCGGGGTACATCGCCCGGCAGCTCTCCGGGCTCGTCTCGGTGACGGCGCGGCTCGACCCCGCCCGGCTCGACGCCGCCGAGGCCGCCGTGCTCGAGGTCATCGGGCGCGTGCGCGAGCAGGGCGTGACCGAGGCCGAGCGCCAGCGGGCGCTCGTCACGGCGGAGTCCACGTACGCGTTCGACATCGAGACGGCGGAGGGCCTGGCGCGCGTCTTCGGCCAGGGCGAGACGACGTGGACGGTGCGCGACGAGGTCGAGTACCTGTCCCGCCTCCGCCAGGTCAGCGTGGAGCAGATCCGCGACGCGGCCCGGCGCTACTTCCGCGACGACAACTACGTGCGCGTGCGGTTCGTCCCCAGGGACGCGGCCCGATGAGACGGGCGCCGGCCCTCGCCGTGCTGCTCGCGCTCGCCCCGGCGCTCGCGTGGGGCCAGACGGCCGGGACGCCGCAGCACACGCGGCTGGCGAACGGCTTCACCGTGATCGTTCGCGAGAACCCGGTGGCGCCGGTGGTGGCGCTCTCGCTGCAGACCCGCATGGGCTCCCGCTGGGAGACGGTGGAGACCGCCGGCATCTCGAACTTCCTCATGGCCGTCATGGTCAAGGGCACCACGCGGCGGAGCGGCGCCGAGCTGGCGGAGGCAGTGGCGAACCTCGGCGGCAAGATCAGCGCCGCCGGCGAGGTGGACTACTCCGAGATCCGCGCCTCCGCGCTGGCGCGCTTCTGGCGCGAGCTGCTCGGCCTCACGGCCGAGCTGGCGCTCGAGCCGCGGCTGGCGCCGGAGGAGGTGGAGCGCGAGCGGGACTGGCTGCTGAGCCGCGTCCAGCGGCGTCTGGACAACGCCCCGTCGCGCGCGTTCGACGAGTTCTACGGTCTCCTCTACCTGCCGCACCCGTACGGGCTCTCCGCGCTCGGCACGCGGACGTCGCTGCCGCGCATCGACCACGCGGCCATCGTCGAGCGCTACCGGCGCTTCTTCCGTCCCGAGCGGATGGTGCTGAGCATCAGCGGCGACGTCCGCGCCGGCGAGGCGCTGGCGGAGGCGCGGCGGCTGTTCGGGCCGATGGTCCAGGGCAGTGGGGCGCCCGAGCCGACCAATCCGACGCCGGCGACGGCCACGCGCCGGCGGGAGATCGAGCAGGCGGCGCAGCAGACGCAGATCGTCGTGGGCGGGCTGGCCCCGGCGCTCGACCATCCCGACCACGCGGCGGTGAAGGTGCTGTCGACGGTCCTCGGGGGCGGCATGGCGGGGCGCCTCTTCGTGGAGCTGCGGGACCGGCGTCCGCTCGCCTACACGGCGACCGCGTTCTACGAGCCGATGGCGGAGCCCGGGGCGCTCGTCCTCTACCTCGGCACCACGCCCCAGAACGCGGCGCAGGCGGAGCAGGCGCTGCGCGCCGAGGTCGCGCGCGTGCAGCGCGAGCCCGTTCCGGACGACGAGCTCGAGCGCGCCAAGCGCTTCCTGCTGGGGCGCTACGCGATGGACCGCCGGACCAACGAGCGCCGCGCCTGGTACCTGTCCTTCCACGAGATCGAGCGGGTCGGCATCGACTACCCGGAGCGCTACCGCCGCGCCGTGGAGGCCGTCACGGCGAGCGACGTCCGCCGGGTGGCGCAGACGTATCTCGCCACGCTGACGACGGTCGTCCTCGGGCCCCGTCCTCCACGCTGACCGCGCTGCGCCTGCTCGACCGCCTGCACGCCCTCTTCCCCGACGCCTCCCGGACCTCGCTGCGCCACTGGCTCGCGGCCGGACGCGTGCGCGTGGACGGCACCGTCGTGCGGCGCGGCGACGTGGAGGTGGCGCCGGGCGATCGCGTGACCCTCGGTGCGCCGCCCGCGACGTTTCCGCCCGCGCTCCGGCTCGTACACGAGGACGACGACCTGATCGTCGTCGACAAGCCGGCCGGCCTCCTGACCATCGCCACCGAGCGCGAGCGGCAGCGCACCGCGTACCGGATGCTCGCCGACTACGTGGCCGCGCAGCCCGGCGGCCGCCGCCTGTTCATCGTCCACCGCCTCGACCGCGAGACATCGGGTCTGCTCGTCTTCGCCAAGTCGGCCGCCGCCAAGCGCGCGCTGCAGGCGCAGTTCGAGGCGCGGGCGGTGGAGCGCGTGTACGTCGCGGTCGTGGAGGGGCGCGTGGCCGCGGCGTCCGGCACGCTCCGCGCGCGCGTGGCCGAGGATCCGCGCACGCTGCGCGTGCACACGAGCCGCCGCGGGCGCGAGGCGGTGACCCGCTACCGCGTCGTCGAGCGTCGGCCGCGCTCGACGGTGCTCGAGCTCTCGCTCGAGACCGGCCGGCGTGGCCAGATCCGCGCCCAGCTCGCCGCGCTCGGCCATCCCATCGTCGGCGACGAGGCATTCGGCAGCCGGCGCGATCCCGCGCGGCGGCTGTGCCTGCACGCCACCCGCCTGGGCTTCCTCGATGGCACCGGACACGCAGTGACCTTCGAGAGTCCCGCTCCCGAGGTGTTTCGGCGCGCCTGAGGTCGAATGAGGCGTGGGGTGGGGCCG
>DASUPA010000506.1:0-4994 GCA_036276335.1 Candidatus Methylomirabilota bacterium
CGCCGTCGCGGACGACGTCCGGAATGCCGCCGACCCTGGTGCCCACGACCGGCGTGCCGACCGCGAGCGCCTGCGGGATCACCTGCGAGGTCGCCTCGGACTTGACGGACGGCAGCACGAGGACGTCGAGGGCGGCCATGACCTCCGGCACGTCGCGGCGGAAGCCCGTCATGATCACGCGGTCCCCGAGCTGCAGCTCGCCGACGCGCCGCCGGACGTCGTCGAAGCCGATGCCGTCGCCCACGATGAGGAAGCGCGCCTCCGGGCGGGCGCGCAGCACCTCGCGCGCCGCGTCCAGGAAGAACCGGTGGCCCTTGGAGCCCCGGATGTTGGCGACGAGCCCGACCGTCGGACCGGTGAGGCCGAGCTCGGCGCGGACGCCCTGGCCCGACACCCGCGGATGAAAGCGCGTGGTGTCGATGCCCGGCTCGATCGCGACGATGCGCTCCCGCGGGATCCCGGCCCCGGCCACGACCTCGGCGACCGCCTCGCCGCTGGCGATGATCCGGTCGGCGAGGCGGTAGACGAGCGCCCGGCGCCGTGGAACCGGGATGCTGACGTGGCGGCTGCGGACGATCGCCAGGCCGAGCGAGCGCGCGGCGAGCCCGGCGACCCAGGAGTCGACAGAGCTGTGCGTGTGCACGACGTCGACGCGCTGCGCGGCCATGAGCGCGCGCAGGGCGACGACCGCGCCGGCATCCCACGCCCCCCGCATCCGGACGGGCCGCGCGGCGACGCCGGCCCGCTCGGCCTCACGCAGCAGCCGGCTGCCTGGCTGCGCGGCCACCAGCACGGCCATGCCGTGCTCGCCGAGCCAGCGTGACTCCGCGAGGATCCGGATCTCCTGCCCACCGAAGCCCGGCGAGGCCTCGGTGTGCAGGACGCTGAAGGCGGCTGCTACCAGCGGCCGCCGCGGCCGCCGCCGCCGCCGCCGCCGGGCCGGCCGCCGCCGAACCCGCCGCGGCCACCGCCGCCCGGCCGCCCGCCGCCACCCGCGCCGGGCGCCTTGGCCTTCTCGACCTGGATCGTCCGGCCGTCGAGGTTGGTGCCGTTCAGCTTGCTGATCGCGGACTCGGCCTCCTCGGGTGTCGCCATCTCGACGAAGCCGAAGCCGCGCGAGCGGCCCGTGTCGCGGTCGGTGACGACGCTCGCCGACTCGACGTTCCCGCAGGCGGCGAACGCCTCGCGGAGTCGCTCGGTCGATGTGGAGAAGGAGAGGCCGCCGACGAAGAGTTTGACCGCCATGGTGGAGGGCTCCTTGTGGCCTTCCGAATGTCTGCGCGATCCCCGAACTCGGAAGGAGAACGGGGACGCGGCCTGACGGGGGAGCGGGTTCACGGCGAACCGGCGACCACGCGCACCAGACAGGTAAAGTATACATGGGTGATCCAGGAATTCATCGAGCACTTCACCTATGGCGGCATCGCGCTCGTCCTGCTGCTGGGCGGCCTCGGCGCGCCGATCCCGGAAGAGCTGCCGATCCTCGTCGCGGGGGTACTGTCGCGGGAGGCCGTCATCCGGTGGTGGATCGCGCTGCCGCTGTGCCTGGTCGGGGTGCTGGTGGGCGACGTCGTGCTCTACTGGGCCGGCCACCACTGGGGCGAGCGGGTGTGCCGCTGGCGCGCCGTGCGCTGCGTGCTGACGGAGTCGCGGGAGCGGCGGCTCCTCGCCGCGTACCGGCAGCACGGGGTGAAGATCGTGGTGGTCGCGCGCCACGTCACCGGCCTGCGCGCGGCCGCCTTCCTCACGGCCGGCATCGCCCGGCTGCCGTTCTGGAAGTTCATGCTCGTGGACGGCGCCGCCGCGTGCGTCGGGGTCCCGCTGAGCTTCGGCCTCGCGTACTTCTTCACGGCGCAGCTGCAGGCCGTGATCGAGGACGTCCACCGCGTGGAGCGGTGGCTGCTCGTGCTCGGCCTCGTCATCCTGGGCGCCTGGCTGGCGCGAGTGGCGTGGCGCAGGAATCGCGCGGGGTTGCCCGGCGGGGCCGGCGAAGACAGCGTGCTATAGTCGGCCCAACCGCAGAGGAATGATGTCCGACCGCAAGCCGTGGCACGCGATCTTCGGGCTCCTGGAGCGGGATGAGCGCGTCTTCGCCGTCCTGCTCGCCGTCGCCATGGTCGGCGGCCTCGCCACGCTCGGTCTGGTGCCGCTCCGCCCCCGCCATCGCATCGATCTCTACTCGCTCGTGCTCTGGTTCGCGCTGTACAAGCTCGGCATCTTCGCGCTCGTCACCGTCCACCCCCGCGCCACGCGCGCGATCTTCCTCGGCGCGCTCGGCATCGACCTCCTGCTCGTCTTCGTGCTCGTCTTCCTCACCGGTGGCGGCGAGAGCCTCTTCTACCTCCTGTTCTTCCCGCTCGTCGCCGTCAACGCGTACTACTTCGGCCCGTGGATCGCCTTCGCGGCGGCCCTGGCGGCCGGCGGCCTCATGGCCGCGGCCGCCTCGCTGGCGCCGCCCTGGATCGGCTGGACCGGCGTGACGCTGCTCGTGGTGATGTTCGGCCTGCCGGCCGTCACGGTGGGGCTCGTGGCCGACCGCGAGCGCCGCGCGCGGGGCGAGGTCGACAGGCTCAACGACGAGCTGACCGGCACCCTGAGCCGGCTCCAGGCCGCGCAGGAGGAGCTGGTCGTCTCCGAGCGGATGGCGACGGTGGGACGGCTCTCGCTCAAGGTGGCGCACGAGGTGCGCAACCCGATCAGCGCCATCGAGCTGAACGCCGAGATGCTGGAGGACATCGTGCGCGGCCGGGTCGCCGCCGACATGCGCGAGGCCGGCAGCCTGGTGGCGGCGATCCGGGACCAGGTCAACACGCTCGACGCGCTCACCGAGGAGTACCTCGCGTGGGCACGGTTCCCGAAGGCCCACTTCGAGGAGGAGTCGCTGAACCAGCTGATCCGGGAGCTCGCCGACTTCGTGCGCCCGGTGGCCGTCCGGCAGGGCCTCACGATCCGCGTGGAGACGGACCCGGCCGTGCCGGTGATGGAGATCGACCGCACGCTCCTGCGCCAGGCGATCCTGAACCTCGTCAAGAACGGAATGGAGGCGCTCTCGCGCGGGGGCGAGCTGACCATCGGCACCCGGGCGACCGAGCGCGGCGTCGAGGTCTTCGTCGCCGACACGGGGCCCGGGATCGCCGCGGAGGTCGCCGGGCGCCTCTTCGAGCAGTTCTTCACGACGAAGCCCCAGGGCACGGGGCTCGGGCTGTCGATCTCGCGGCAGATCATCGAGGAGCACGGCGGGGCTCTGACGTGGGCCAACCGGCCCGGCGGCGGCGCCGTCTTCACGATCCTGCTGCCGGTGGGGCGGCGCGCCGCGCATGTCTAGCGACCGCACCCTCCTCGTCGCCGACGACGATCCCGGCCTGCGGGAGAGCCTGGAGCGGGCGCTCTCCCGCGAGGGCTACCGGGTGATCCTCGCCTCCGACGGGCAGGCGGCGCTCGAGCGCCTGCAAGCCGGCGGCGTCGACCTGATCGTCACCGATCTGAAGATGCCCGGCCTCACCGGGCTCGAGCTCCTGCGGGCCGCGAAGGCCATCGCCCCCGACATCGACGTGATCCTCCTGACCGCGTTCGGCACCGTCGAGGAAGCGGTGAAGGCGATGAAGGACGGCGCCTACGACTTTCTCACCAAGCCGTTCCGCCGCGAGCAGCTCCTCAAGCTCATCGACAAGGCGCTCGAGCGGCGCGACCTCATCGAGAAGAACAGGGCGCTCCAGCAGCGGCTCGACGACCTCCTTCGCCAGGGGTCCATCATCGGCGGCAGTCCCGCCTTCCGGCGGATGATGATGCTGGTGGAGCAGGTGGCGTCCTCCAGCGCGACGGTGCTGGTCCAGGGCGAGAGCGGCACCGGCAAGGAGCTGGTGGCGCGGGCGATCCACGACCGATCGGCTCGCGCGTCAAAGGCTTTCGTCGCGGTCAATTGCGCGGCACTCCCTGAGACGCTCCTTGAATCAGAGCTCTTCGGGTACGAGCGGGGTGCGTTCACCGGCGCGGCCGGCCGCAAGGAAGGACGCTTCGAGCTCGCCGACGGGGGCACGCTCTTCCTCGACGAGGTGGCCGATCTCTCTCCCGTGACGCAGCCGAAGATCCTTCGCGTCCTGCAGGAGGGAGAGTTCGAGCGCCTGGGCGGGACGCGCTCGATGCGGGTCGACGTGCGGCTCGTCGCCGCCAGCAACCAGGACCTCGCGCAGATGGTGAAGGAGAAGCGCTTTCGCGAGGACCTGTACTACCGGCTGAACGTCATCACCATTCACGTCCCGCCCCTGCGCGAGCGGCGCGAGGACATCCCGGTCCTCGCGCAGCACTTCCTGCGCGTCTACGCGGCCAAGAACAACCGCAAGCTCGACGGCCTCACGGACGAGGCGCTCCGCCGCCTGGAGGCCTACGCCTGGCCCGGCAACGTGCGCGAGCTGGAGAACGTCATCGAGCGCGGGGTGGTGCTGGCGCGCGGGTCGCAGGTCGACGTCGCGGACCTGCCGGCGGAGATCGCGGGCGCGACGCCGCTGCCCGAGGGCGTGCTCACCGTCCGCATCGGCACGCCGCTGGCGGAGGTCGAGCAGCGCCTGCTCGACGAGACCCTGCGCGTGACGAAAGGCAACAAGACCCTCACCGCGAAGCTGCTGGGCATCGACGTGCGCACCGTGTCGCGGAAGCTGGAGCGGCTCGAGGAGAGCGCCGACCCGGGGCCGGGGCCGGCGCCGGACGCCGGCAACGATCGCCCGGCGTAGCGGTCAGTCGCGCGCCGCCTCGCCGCGGAACGCGGCGCGAACCCCCGCCGGCTCCGGTGCCGTCACTCGGTCACCAGCCAGGACTTCAGGAAGGCGGTGAGCTGGGCCTGGATCTTCTGCCACTGCGGGGCGTGGTCCCGGAAGAACTGGGCGTGCACCCTCAGGCCGAGGGCGGGGTCGGTCGCGAAAAGCTCGCAGCGCGGTGCCGGCTTGATGCTGGTGCCCGCATCCGGCGCCTGGCACATCATGTAGATGGGGTCGCCGTCC
>DASUPA010000507.1:0-2359 GCA_036276335.1 Candidatus Methylomirabilota bacterium
GCCGGGAAGCCCGCCACGTGCTTCTGCATGATCGGCGTCGTCCACGCGTCCCGGCGGACGGCGACGTAGCCGGTGTCGATGCTCCACTGCGCCGTGCGCTCGGCCGACGTCATCCACTTGACGAACTTGACCACCGCGGCCCGCTGCGCGGGGGAGGTGTCGCGGAACAGGAAGAAGTTCCCGCCCCCGGTGGGGGAACCGCGCCGCCGGCCCGCCGGGAGCATGGCCACCCCGAAGTCGAAGCCGGCGCTGTTCTTCACGTTGGTGAGGTTCCCCGTCGTCGTCCACATCATCGCGGTCCGGCGCTCGAGGAAGTCCCGCGGCGTGGTCGCCCAGTCGATGAGCCCAGGCGCCATCACCTTGTGCTTGTGCGCCAGGTCCACCCAGTACTGCAGGGCCTCGACGACGGCCGGCTTGTCGAAGTAGGTCACCGTCCCGCTGCCGTTCATCAGGAGCACGTCGTTCTGGGTCGTGAACCCCTGGAAGAGCCAGTACGGGTATCCGGTCGACGGCACCTGGATGCCCCAGCGCGTCACGCGACCGGAGGCGTCGCGCCGGGTCAGGCGCCGGGCGAAGTCGAGCTGCTCGGCCCACGTCGCCGGCGCCCGGTTGGGATCGAGGCCGGCCTCCCTGAACGCCTCCTTGTTCCAGTAGAGGACGATCGTGGAGCGCTGGAACGGGATGCTCCAGGTCTTGCCGCCGGTGCGGCTGTTCAGCATGAAGGCCGGGAAGAAGGCGCTCATCCAGGCCCGGTCGTCGTCGGTCTTGATGAAGTCGTCCCAGGGGAGGATCGCGTCGGCGTCGATCAGGGTGTAGACGTCGGCGGAGAGCAGGATGGCCGTCTGCGGTGGGGTGCCCGCCTTGACCGCGGCCAGCGCCTTCGCGATGCCCTCGAGGTAGCTGCCGGTGTAGACCGGCGTGACCTTGACGTCCGGGTTGTCGCGCTCGAAGTCGGCGGTCAGCCGCTCGATGATCTTCGTCACCGGGCCGCCCACGACGACCGGGCAGTAGAAGGAGATCTCGACGGGCTGCGCCGCCACGGGCGCGACGCCTGTGGCCAGGACGAGCGCTAGCACCAGCCATCGGGTGATCCTCATCGGTCCTCCGCCTCGGCGGTCATCGCAGCTTAGCAGGAAACGGCGCCGATGGACGGTGCCTTGACAACGGCCCGCCGAGCGCCAACAGTCTCGGCTCATGGCCATGGACTTCGGCGTGTTCTTCCTGATGCAGCGCGACGAGCAGTGGAGCGAGCAGGCCGTGTACGACTCCTGCCTGGAGCAGATGCTGGCGGCCGAGCCACTGGGCTACGGGTCGGTCTGGATCGCCGAGCACCATTTCAACGACTACGGGCTCTGCCCGGCGCCCCCCGTGCTGGCGGCCTTCCTGGCCGCGCGGACCGCGAGGCTGCGCCTCGGCATGGGCGTGAGCCTGCTGCCGCTGCACCATCCGATCGACCTCGCCGAGCAGCTGGCCGTGCTCGACGTGGTGAGCGGCGGCCGGCTCGACGTCGGCATCGGGCGGGGCGGCACGCTGCAGGACTACCAGACGTTCCGCTCGGAGCGCGCGGACGCGCGGCTGCGGATCGAGGAAGGCATCGCGCTGATGCTGCGCTGCTGGAGCGGCGCGCCGTTCGACTTTGCCGGGCAGTTCCACGCCGCCGAGCAGCTGCACGTGCGGCCCCGTCCCGTGCAGCGGCCGCACCCGCCGCTCTTCATCGCCGCCAACAGCGAGGACAGTGTGCTGTCGGCGGCGCGGCTGGGGCTGCCGACGCTGTCTTCCTTCTTCGTGCCGGTGGAGGAGCTGCAGCGGCGGCGCCAGCTCTATCGCGACACAGCGCGCGCGGCCGGCCGGAGCGCGGAGGAGATCGACGCGCTCGAGCGGCGGTGCGGCGGCATGCGCGTCGTCCACGTGGCGCCGGATCGCGACGCGGCGCTGCGCGCCAGCGAGCCGCCGTTCATGAGCTACCAGCGCAAGATGTCCGTGCTCCGCACCGACGCCAGCGGCGGCACCATTCCGGGCTCCTTCGACCGCTCGCGGCTGCGGCTCCGCACGTTCCCGGAGTACCTGGCCGACGGCTGGGCGCTCATCGGGACGCCGGAGGAGGTGCGCGACGGCCTCCAGCAGTATTTGGACGCCACGGGCTATCGGCGCGTGCTGCTGCTGATGGCGCTGCCGGGCCTCGACACCGGCCTGGCGCTGCGCTCGATGCGCCTGTTCGCCGAGCAGGTCGCGCCCGCCATCGCGGAGCCGCGAGAGCTCCAGACCACCGCGAGAGGAGAACGACCGTGAGCATCGTCGCACGCAGGCTGACGCAGGAAGAGGACGGGATCGGCGGCTACATGGCGCACCCCGAGGGCGC
>DASUPA010000508.1:0-2881 GCA_036276335.1 Candidatus Methylomirabilota bacterium
ATCACGACCGCGGGCAAGGACGGTGCCGCGGGCGACGACGTGCTGGCGGGGGCGGTGGCGAGCATGTCGCGGCTCAACCGCCTCGCGGCCCGGGTGGCGCGCGAGGCCGGCGCGACCGGGGCGACCGATATCACGGGCTTCGGCTTCCTCGGTCACGCGACCGAGATGGTGGTGGCCTCCCGGGCAGGCCTCGAGGTGGACGCGGCCCGCATCCCGCTCCTTCCGGGTGCGCGCGCGCTCGCGGACGCGGGGCACTTCAGCGGCGGCATGCGCCGCAACCGGCGCTACGTCGAGGGCCTGCTCGGCGCGCGGCTGGAGATCGCCGCCGAGGTCCCGGGCGTGCTCGTGTCGATGCTCATGGAGGCGGAGACGTCGGGCGGCCTGCTGTTCTCCGTCGAGCCTGGCCGGGCCGACGGCGTGCTCGACGCGTTCCGGCGCGGCGGCGAGGAGGCCTGGGCGATCGGTAGCGTCCTCGCCGAGCCCGTGGTCCGGATCCGCCCGTAGACGCGGCGAGGGCTCCGGGACGGCCCGGAGCCCCCGGCCTCTGCGTCAGGCGGTGACTTCGCGCGCGGTGAGCTGGTACTTGAACGTCGCGGGCTCGAGGCTGTCCTTCCGCGCGTTGGCGGTCTCGCCCTGCGGGTACATCAGGAAGGGCACCGGCTCGCCGGGGGAGTTCGGCAGCGCGAGGTCGTGCGCCCAGTTGTAGCCGAGGTAATTCATCTCCCACTGCCCGAACAGCTTGGCGCGCGCCCGCCTGGCCTCCGGGGAGTCGATCGTCAGACCGGGCTTCTCCTCGAGGACGACCTTGCGGACGTCGGCCGGATCGACGGGCACCCAGCCGTAGCGCGCGTCGTAGAACTCGGCGCGGCAGTGCTGCGCCTTGCTGATGTCGCCGCTCTTGCCCAGGCTCTTGAACTCCTTCGAGTCGGCCACGCGGATGCCGTAGAGGTCGCGGGCGGGCACGCCGGCGGCCCGCGTCAGGCCGACGAAGAGCGCGTTGAGGTCGGCGCACTTGCCGCCGAAGTGGCGGGTCTCCAGCATCGTCTTGATGTCGCCGAGACCGCAGCCCCGGACCTTGGGATCGCGGAACGTGTTGTCCACGATCCACTCGTAGACGGCGCGCGCCTTTTCCATGTCGGTCCTGGCGCCCCTGGTGATCTCGCGCGACGTCTCGTACACGAGGCCGTCGGTGGGGAGCAGCTTGGTCGGCTCGACGTAGGTCTTGAGCGCCGCCGCGCTCTCCTTCGCCGTGCCGGCCGGAGGCGGCGCGGTCAGGTCGAGGTGCCGATCGCGCGTGCTGAACGTGCTGACCACCTCGACCACGGGCGCCTTCTCGCCGGCCGCCCACTCGGCGTAGAGCATCTCGGCGCCGTACTTCGGGTCGCGGAACACGCGGGCGGCGGTCGTGTTGCCGCTCCATCGGTTGCCGAGCGGCTTGTGGTAGTCGGTGCTCGAGGCGAGCGGCAGCGGAATCCAGACGCGCGTGACACCCGACGGGTCGGTGACCTCGACACGGCTCGTGACCTCGAAGGTGCGCCAGCGTCCGGTCGTCTGCGCCTCCGCGCGGCGCAGCCGCAGCGGCGCATGCGCCAGCGCGACCGCCGACGTGGCGCCCATTGCTCTCAGGAAGGCTCGACGTTCCATGCGTTCCCCCGGTTGGTCGTTATCGGCTTCAGGCGATGCACTTCGTCGAAGCCAAATGGTATTTGCTAATTCCGAGGAGTCAAATCGAGCGCGCCTATACATCGGTGTGCGGGCTATCGGCGACGTTGCCAGGCGCGATGCGGGTCCGCGACGGGAACTCGGATCAGCTACGGGGAGGGGTCTGGGAGCCTCGCTCGCTCCGGAGGACGCTCAGCAGGCGCTTGCGCAGCTCGGCCGGCATGGGCGTCTCGGGAAGGGTACGCGTCGCGGCGATGGTGCCGCGGTAGGTGTTCACGAACGCGACGCACGGCGCGCAGCCGTCGATGTGGAACTCGATCAGCTCACGCGTGTGATTGGGCAGCGTCCCGTCGAAGTAGTCGCCGAGCAGCGCCGCGATCTCTCGACACTCGATGTCGGATGCGCCACCACGCTCGCCGCAGTCACCCATTGCCCACCATTATATGGAGATGTCGAGCCGGGAGCGGTGGATTCACCGGCTCCCGTGACGCGCAGCGCCAACCGGCCGGACGGCGCCCTCCGGGTCATTCCGCCGCGCCGGCCACGGCCGCGAGGTGCCCGCGAGCGTCCGGGCCCGGAGCAGCGGGATCCCGATGCCTGCCCACCCCGGGCGATTCGGAGGTATGCTGCCAGCGATGCCCGTCGCCGTTCTGGCGCCGTTCGCGTTCCCGGCCATCCGAGGCAACGCCGTCACCGTCCAGCGTATCGTGACCGGACTCCGCGGCCGCGACGTCGACGTCGCGCTGTGGGACCTGTCGACGACGCCCGAGACGAGCGTCGCGGCGGCGGTCGAGGCGGCGCGCCCGTCGCTCGTCCACGCGTTTCACGCGCTGCGGACGGGGCCGCTGGCGCTGCGGCTCGCACGCCGCCTGGAGGTGCCCCTGATCGTCACGCTGACGGGCACCGACGCCAACCACGAGCTGCTGGACCCGACCAATGCCCCGCGGGTCCGACGCGTCCTGGAGGGCGCGTCGGTGGTGACGGCGTTCGACGCGTCGATCGTCGACCAGGTCGCATCGATCCTCCCCGACCTGCGCGCGCGCCTGACCGTCGTCCCGCAGGCCGTGCGCTTCGACGCCGTGGCGCCGTTCGACCTCGCGGCGCGCTGGTCGTTGCCCGAGGACCGCGTGCTGTTCGTGTTGCCGGCGGGGATCCGACCCGTGAAGGCGCCCCGCCGCCCGCTCGCTGCCTTCGATCGCCTGGTCGCGGTGGAGCCGCG